>JAIHAN010000127.1 GCA_020054815.1 Peptococcaceae bacterium
GACGAAATTGTCAGGCCCACGGTAACTTACTGGCAGGATGCCTGGCGGAGGTTGAAAGAAAACAAAATGGCCATGCTGGGTCTCTATACCATCATCTTTATCATTCTGTTGGCTGTCTTTGGTCCCATATTTTCTAAATATTCTTACTCCGACCAGCTCCTGGATAAACAGGGGCTCCTGCCTAACCGTGAATTCTGGTTCGGGACCGATACCTTAGGCCGTGATATGTTCGTCCGGGTTCTCTACGGGGCCAGGATTTCTTTGGCTGTAGGTTTTGTGGCCAGCTTCATCAACCTGACCCTGGGCGTCCTCTACGGGGGTATTTCCGGCTTGCTCGGCGGCAGAGTGGATAATATCATGATGCGGATTGTGGATATCTTCTACTCTGTGCCCCTGGTCTTGTACGTCATTCTGTTAATGGTGGTGGTGGGGGCAGGACTTAAAAGCATCTTTATCGCCCTGGGGGCTGTTTACTGGCTGGAAATGGCCCGCATTGTCAGAGCCCAGGTCCTTAGCCTGAAGGAACAGGAATTCATCCTGGCGGCCCGCACCCTGGGTGCCAATAACCTGCGCATTTTGCTGCGCCACCTGATTCCCAACTGCATGGGGCCCATCATCATCACCGTGACCAACAGCATTCCCCGGGCTATCTTTACCGAAGCCTTCCTGAGTTTCATCGGACTGGGCGTGTCTGCCCCCGCCGCCAGCTGGGGTATGCTGGCTTCTGACGCCGTACCGGGCATCAGGTCCTACCCCCATGTTCTTTTCTTCCCCGCTCTGGCTATTTCCATCACCATGCTGGCCTTTAACTTTTTGGGGGACGGCCTGAGAGATGCCTTAGATCCTCGTCTGAGAAAGTAGGAGGAAGACAATGAAAAACATCTTAGAAGTTCAGAACCTGCAAACATCTTTCTTTACCCACGTGGGCGAAGTTAAAGCCGTGGGCGGTGTCAGCTTCCAGGTAGGGGTAGGCGAAGCCATCGGTATTGTGGGTGAATCAGGGTGCGGCAAAAGTGTCACCTCCCTGTCTATCATGAGGTTACTGACCTATCCTGGCCAAATTGTAGGAGGTTCCATTAACTTTGCGGGGAAAGACCTGGTAAAGGCTACAGAAAAAGAAATGCAGAGAATTCGGGGTAATGAAATCAGTATGATTTTCCAGGACCCCATGACTTCTTTAAATCCTGTCTTTACCATCGGAAACCAGATCATGGAGCCCCTCATGCGCCACCAGAAACTGAGCCGCAGCGAAGCCAAAGCCAAAGCCATTGAAATGCTGCGTTTAGTTGGCATCCCCAGTCCGGAAAAAAGGGCAGCCCAGTATCCCCACGAGTTTAGCGGCGGCATGAGACAGCGGGTCATGATCGCCATGGCTTTAAGCTGCCAGCCCAAACTGCTCATTGCCGATGAACCGACAACAGCCCTGGATGTTACCATCCAGGCGCAGATTCTGGAACTAATGAAAGAACTGAAGGAAAAAATCAATACCTCCATTATTTTGATTACCCACGATCTGGGCGTAGTAGCCGAGGTCTGCAGCAGGATTATCGTCATGTACGCCGGTATCATTGTAGAACAGGGGACCCGGGAGGATATTTTCTACAACCCCCGGCATCCCTATACCTGGGGACTCCTGAAATCCATCCCCCATATCGAGGCAGAGAAGAAAGAACGTCTCATTCCCATTGACGGACAGCCCCCTGACCTGCTGAAGCCGCCCGCAGGCTGTCCCTTTTACCCGCGCTGTGAACACGCTATGGAAATCTGCGTAGAACAGCGCCCCCCCTATACCGACCTCTCTCCTGTCCATAAGGCTGCCTGCTGGCTCCTCCACTACAATGCGCCTAAGGTTGAAAGGGGGAACTAGCTGTGTCCCGAAATAAAGTGTTACTACAGGTGAACAGCCTAAAAAAGTATTTTCACATCTCCAGGGGTTTCTTCGGCGGGGACAAAACTGTGTTGAAAGCGGTGGATGACGTAAGTTTCCATATAAACAGAGGGGAAACCCTGGGCTTAGTGGGTGAAAGCGGCTGCGGCAAGACCACCATCGGCCGTACCATCATCAAACTCTACGAAGCTACGGCAGGTAGTATTGTTTTTGATGGCCAGGACATCACCCATCTCTCCCAGACGGAAATGCTCCCCTACCGCAAGAGAATGCAGATGATTTTCCAGGACCCTTATGCTTCCCTGAACTCCCGGATGACCGTGGGCGACATCATTGGTGAACCTATTGACATCCACAACATCGCCAAAGGACAGGAGCGTAAGGAAATAATCCAGGAACTCCTGAATAAAGTTGGTCTGAATTCCGAGCATGCCAACAGGTATCCCCACGAATTCAGCGGGGGCCAAAGACAGCGCATTGGCATCGCCCGGGCCCTGGCGGTCCAACCGGAATTTATTATCTGTGATGAACCGATTTCCGCCCTGGACGTCTCCATCCAGGCCCAGGTAGTAAATCTCCTGGAGGATTTGCAGAATGACCTGGGCTTAACCTATCTCTTCATTGCCCACGACCTGTCCATGGTAAAGCATATCTCCAACCGGGTGGGCGTCATGTATTTGGGCAAACTGGCTGAACTCACAACGAGTAAGGAATTGTACAAAAAGCCTTTACACCCCTACACCAAAGCATTATTATCGGCTATACCCGTTCCCGATCCAAAAACGGCCGACAGTAAACAGCGGATCATCCTGGAGGGAGACGTACCGAGCCCTATGAATCCTCTCAGCGGGTGCCGTTTCCGGACTAGATGCCCTTATGCCGGGAACATCTGCAGTGAAACCGTGCCTGAACTCCAGGAAGTTGAATCTGGTCACTGGGTGGCTTGCCACTTAGTCCATAAAATTAATTAAGGTTACAGGGGGTGCAGAAAGAGGAGAATAGTGATATTAGGTGAAGAGAATAGTGTATTAAGAAATCCAAATTATGGGAGGTTGAAGTGATGAAGAAAAAACTGTTAGTTTTTATGCTGGTCCTTTCACTCTTGGTCACTTTGGCAGCCGGCTGCGGCAGCGAGAAGAAGCCCCCTGCTCCAGAGCCTCCGAAAGAACCACCCAAACCCCAGGTCCAGGGCAAATTTATCAGGCATAACCACGGCCAGGAACCTGAAACCATTGACCCCACCTTAAACACAACCGTTGACGGCGGTACTATTATTCTCGCTGTCTTCGAAGGCTTAACCAAACTGGATCTCAACGACAACCCCATCCCCGGTGTGGCCGAGAAATGGGATATCTCTCCTGACAAGACCAAGTACACCTTCCATTTAAGAAAAGACGCCAAATGGTCCGACGGGAAACCCGTTACCGCCAAAGACTTCTACTATTCCTGGAAGAGGGCCTTAGACCCCAAAACAGCCGCTGAGTACTCCTACATGCTCTTCTACATCAAGAACGCTGAAGAATTTTACACTGACGAAAAAGGCAAGGTTAAGTTCGAAGATGTAGGTATAAAGGTTAAAGATGATTATACTCTGGAAGTCCAGTTAAAAGCTCCTACACCTTTCTGGTTGAAGATAACAGCTTTCCCCACCCTCATGCCTCTGAGAGAAGACATTGTCAGCAAAAACCCCGAAAAATGGACGATGTCTCCTGATACTTACATCGGTAACGGTCCCTTCAAGCTGGTAGAATGGAAAACCAAGGACATGATGAAGTTTGTCAAGAATGATAATTACTGGAACAAAGATGCCATCAAGATTGACGGTGTGATTAAAACTTTTATTGCTGAAGCCAGCACCATGCTTGCCGGCTTTGAAGCCAATGAACTGGATGTCATTGACACAGTTCCACTGGATGAAATCCCCAGACTGCAAAAGGAATCCCAAGAATTCTACATTCTTCCCCAGATCGGGACCTATTACTACTGCTTTAATGTTAAAAAAGCTCCTTTCAATAACCTCAAAGTACGAAAAGCCTTCGCCCTGGCTCTTGATAAGGAAGACATCGTCTATAAGGTGAGAAAATCCGGTACTCCCGCCACTGCTTTTGTTCCTCCCGGGGTGCCTGATGCCGAACCAGGCAGCGACTTCCGTAAAGTAGGTGGTCCTTTCTTCCCCACTAAGGCCCAGCCCGAAGAAGCCAAGAAACTCTTAGCCGAAGCCGGATATCCGGACGGCAAAGGACTCCCACCAATTACTTTCATCTACAACACCAACGAAGAACATAAGAAGATTGCCGAAGCGGCCCTGGAGATGTGGAAGAAGAACCTGGGCATTACCAATATCACCATCACCAACCAGGATTGGGCGGTCTTTGTGAACACCAGGCAGAAAGGCGATTTCCAGATCGCAAGGCACGGCTGGTTAAGCGACTATAACGACCCCATGTCCTTCGTCGACCTCTTCACCACCGGCAATGGTAACAACGACGCCCAGTGGAGCAACAAGGAATTTGATAAACTCATCCAGAAAGCAAGGTTAGCCGCCAATGAAAAAGAGCGGATGGAAATCCTCCATAAAGCCGAGAAGCTCTTCCTGGATGATGTGATCATGATTCCTCTCTTCCACTACACCGAAAACACCATGATCAAATCCTATATCAAGAACCTCCACAAGTCTCCTCTCGGTTTCACCTTCTTTGATAAGGCTGAAATTGTTAAGTAAAGGATACTGGGAATAATTATACGCGAACCCCCTTGGGCACAATTTTCCAGGGGGTTTTTAGTTCATTCCTTTTTACATATTATCTTCCTTGATATCAGCCCGCTGTAAGAATTATAATATAGAGTAAATGTTTCTTTTGTTTGCCAGGGAGGTTTTGATGAGCAATAAAGATACAAAAACTGCCGAGAGGCTTAAAGCCATGGCCGAACCCACACGCTTAAAAATTCTGAAAATGTTATCCCTGGAAGAGATGTGTGTCTGTGAAATCATTGACGGCTTACATCTCAGCCAACCTGCTGTGTCCCACCACTTGAAAATTCTCCGCCAGGCAGAACTGATTAATGATCGCAAAGAAGGCAAATGGACATTTTATTCCCTAAACAGGGAAGAATGTCATCAGTTGTTAAAGGATTTACAGCATGATTACCTCCAGGACAATCCTGCCAAAGAAAAACACGCTCCCAGCATCTGCTGTAACCTTGACCCTTCTACTTTGGAGGAAATCTAGACTTGTGTTTAAACCCCTGACAATTTGTCAGGGGTTTTCTCTTGCAAGGATACAAAACACCTAAAATATATTACATTTCTGATTTTATAAACTCTTTAATTTCTTCTCTTTTAGGAACACGCCCATATGACTTTACTTTCCCGTTAATGGCTAATCCGGGTGTCATCATTATACCAGCTTCAGCAATAGCTTTTATATCCGTCACTTTTTCCACATTAGCAGCAACATCAAGTTCAGCCAGAGCATTCATTACTTCTTTTTCAAGGTTAGTACAGTTACGACATCCAGGTCCATATACTTTAATCTCCATGTGCTCACCCCCTCTCCAAATTATACCATGTAATACTTTTCTTTAAAGGAGAGAGCCACATTAACAAGAGCAATCATAACAGGAACCTCAATAAGGGGACCGATTACCGCTGCAAAAGCTTGCCCCGAGTTAATTCCAAATACGGCAACGGCTACGGCGATAGCCAATTCAAAGTTATTGCTGGCAGCAGTAAAAGCTAGAGTTGTAGATTGTTCATAATTCACGCCAAACTGCTTACTTAAGAAGAAAGATAAGACAAACATCACGACAAAGTAAATCATCAGCGGGATAGAGATTCTTACTACATCCATGGGCAGTTTAACAATATAATTCCCTTTCAGGGAGAACATTACGACAATGGTAAATAACAAGGCAATAAGGGCTAAGGGACTGATTCTGGGTACAAATTCTTTTTCATACCAGTCTTTTCCCATAGCCGGAACTAAGAAATACCTTGTAAGAAAACCCGCCACAAAGGGGATACCCAGATAAATAGCTACGCTTAGGGCCACGTCAGCGATAGAAACATGAACTTCCATGCCTTTGAGACCCAGCCACTCCGGTAAGAGAGTAATAAAGACATAGGAGTATATGGAATAAAAGATGACCTGGAAAATGGAGTTTAAGGCAACCAGGGCTGCAGCATATTCGTTATCTCCTTTGGCGAGGCTGTTCCAGACAATGACCATGGCAATACATCTGGCCAAACCGATTAGAATTAGACCTACCATGTATTCAGGATAGCTGCGTAAGAAAATGATGGCCAATACAAACATTAGGAGAGGTCCAATAAGCCAGTTTTGCACCAATGACAGCTTTACCACAGTACGGTTTTTGAATACTTTGCCTAATTCCTCATATTTTACTTTAGCCAGAGGGGGATACATCATGACAATAAGGCCAATAGCAATGGGTATAGAAGTAGTGCCCACGGACATTTTATCCAGGAGAGCTGCTACACCGGGAAAAGCCCAGCCAATACCCACCCCCAGAGCCATGGCTAAGAAGATCCATAAAGTGAGAAAACGATCAAGTGTTGAAAGTTTTGCGCTAGCGGAATTTTTCATAGTTGAACCTCCTTAATCTTATCTTACACCTTATAGTATTACATTGAAGAAATAACCCGTAAACAATATCCCCATTCCGGTAATACCTATAAAAATGGCCAGCAGTCTCGGCTTTAAAACTCGTCTGAGCAGGATCATTTCGGGTACACTTAGTGCAGTAACCGCCATCATAAAAGCCAGGGCTGTGCCCATAGCCACCCCAGCCCTCGTAAGTTCACTTACCAGAGGTATAACCCCTGCTGCATTGGAGTAAAGTGGTATGCCAAAGGCCACAGCGATAAACACCGCAAAGGGATTATCTTTTCCAGCGTATTTGGCTAAAGCATTAGCGGGAATCCAACCATGCATAAAGCCACCAATGACAATACCAATGACCACATAGGGCGAAATTTTCTTAAGTAGGTCTTTAGTAAAATGCCATGAATCAAGAAGTCTTTCTTTAAGCGTGGGGTCAGAAAAGTCAATTCCTGCATCCCCTACTTTAATCTGATAGACATATTCTTCAACATATTTTTCCAATCCCAACTTACCTAAAATAATCCCGCTAACAATAGCGATGACTTCACCGGAAATAATGTATATTAAGGCTACTTTAAGACCAAATAAACCATATAATAAGCCCAAAGCAACTTCGTTAACCATGGGTGCCGCAATAAGGTAAGAGAAGGTAACACCTAAAGGTATCCCTGCTTCCACAAATCCGATAAACAGGGGTACTGCTGAGCAAGAACAGAATGGCGTAACAATACCCAGCATTGCGGCTAAAATATGAGCAAAAAAGGTATTGCCTTTTTTACCCGCCAATATCTTTTTGGTTTTCTCCGGCGGGAAAAAGCTCCGAATGAATGTAATTGCGTAGATAATGATTAACAACAAGATGAAAATTTTTATAGTATCATAGATAAAGAAATTGAGTGCATCCCCGAATTTAGATTTGTGTGCTATTTTCAAAACATCATAAACAAGCCAATCCGCTAAGCGCTGCGTCCAATTGAACATTGTTTTTACTCCCCCTTTTACTGAATTTCGCTGACTTAACTAAGCACTATTATTAATGAATCGCCTTCACCTTTAGACATATTTATATACGTTTATATATTACTCCTGTTCCTCCTTAAAATCAAGCACTGGTCAAATTCTTTTTAAAAAATATATTGTAATTTTTGGAAGAACATTTTGTTATTTAACACGTGTTGAAATTCAACTACACACCTTTTTGTTATAAACCTATTAAGTTTTAGTTAAAAATATCAGTTGAACTTGTTGCCTATTAGTAGATTATATTATGATACATTTATAAATATCTATGTTTAAATTAATAATTATTTAAGAGGAGTGATAAAATGAAGTTTGCCGTTATTGCCGACGTACATTCTAATATTTACGCCCTTAATGCGGCATTGGAAGATATAAAGCAAAGAGGTATTGAAAGAATATACTGCGCCGGCGATCTAGTAGGCTATGCCCCTTTCCCTAACGAAGTCATCCATACTATTAAAAAGGCTAACATCCCTACAGTCATGGGCAATTATGATGAAGCCACGGCCTATTTTAAACCTACCTGCGGCTGTGACTATCCTAACGAAAAAGCCGCCGAAATAGGCAACCAATCCATAGCCTGGACTAAAAAACATACATCGGAAGAAAGCAAAGAATTTCTGAAAACACTGCCCTCTAAAATTGAATTTACGGAAAAAGGCAAGAAGGTTTTAATCGTACACGGAAGTCCCAGGCAAATAAATGAATACCTTTATGAGACCAGACCCCAGGAAGAACTTGAGGAAATTATGAGCCAGGCAGATGCGGATATTCTCATCTGTGGTCATACCCACCTGCCCTATCACAAA
>JAIHAN010000128.1 GCA_020054815.1 Peptococcaceae bacterium
ATTAACAAGGCCGCAGATGTAGGCAAAAGCCAGGAGCCACGCTGGAATTCCGGAGTGTTTGCGTATTCCGGACTGGGAAAACAGCAGAGACAGGTCAAACAAATCCCAAATTGTCTTGAGTACCGGGATTCCGGCACCTTGACCGTGATCCTTTTTTTCGAAAGTTGGTTTACACAGTTTCTTCATCAACATCACCCATATCGCTAGAGTGATGGTAAAAAATACTATCCAAAGCGATTATGGGGGCTTTTCGAAAAAGTCAAGACCTTTTTTGTCGAAAATTAGGATCTTTTTTAAAATATTTTTTGAGTTATTATTTTCTATTTATTTCCACCAACTGCATAACTCCTGTATTACAATTGGGATTACTTTTTTCCACCTCCCCTCTTTCAAAATCGAATTATAAGGCCTTCTCTCTTTACCAGATACTAAGACCTACTAAAGGCCACCATAAGAAAACCACAACCAGGATCACGGGTACAGCCAGTAGTGACAATAACGTGCCAGCTTTAAATAAATCCTTTCCTTCAATACCACCTGAGGAAAAAACCACAATATTGGGCAAAGTTTCTACTATTAGAATAAAACCAAACAATGAAGCGATTCCTGCAACTAAACCAAACACCACAGGATTTGCACCGATTTTTACACCAGCAGAAATTATAAGAGGCACAAGCGTTACATGACAGGAGGTAACACCTGCAAACCCTAGATGATAAATCTGAGTAAAAAGAGTTATTACTGCTACCGCTAATAGTGGACTATTTAGTATACTTTTCACTATTTCTAATGATAAAAACATTCCCGCTAAATATTCTGCGGTACCTGTGGAAGTCAGTGCTCCTCCAAAACTCAAACTTGCGCCATATAAAAGAATTGAACCCCAATTTATATCAACCACTTTCTTCCACTCGGTAATACCTGTAACAGGTGCCACCATTAAGGCAACGGCCAGTAAAGCGGGGGCTGATACAGGTAAGTAATGTATTTTCTGAGTAACCCAGAGTAAAAAAGTGATCAGGAGAATAGTAATACATCTTTTTTCTTCAGGACTAAGTTTTCCTAATTTTATTAATTCGCTGTAAATTTTAGTTGTGCCACCGGGAAGCTTGTTGATTTCCGGTTTAAATACCCTGACTAGGACCAACCATGCTGCAACGGTCATTAGAATGGAGATGGGATAAGTTAAAATCATCCAGTCAAGATAATACATCTGATATGATGTACTCTGCCGGATAAACTCAATTGTCAAGGGGTTCACCACGGCTCCCGGGATAAGACCAACTCCACTAATCATAGCGCCAAAAGCAAGGCCTATTAGCAATAATTTCTTAATGTTTTCCGCCGGGCTTTCTTTTTTAAATATATCAATAATCATTAGCACAATAGGCAATAGAAGGGTGGCACGTACTGCTGAGGCAGGAATTATAAATGCTAATACCTGGAGGGATACCATTATACCTAAAAGGATTCTTTGGGCAGTACTTCCAAACAACATTATTATGCATAGTCCTATTCTATGCCCCAATTTTGTAGAATTTACTCCGTTAGCAATCATCATACCAGTCATAAGAATAAAAATGGCGTCATTGGAAAATCCTTGATAAACATCATTAAAAGGAATTATTCGTAAAAAGAATAACGCTACTAGTACAATGATTGAAGATGCTGCCAGAGGTATTGGCTGGAAAATCCATAATCCTATGGCAACAATTAATAATATGGTTGTTGCTTTTACAGGCCAGGCTACACTAAGCGGCATTAGAAATAGCACCAATAAAACTGCTAATATTGTGATGCTACAATATATTAACAAAGATTTGCTCATTTTTACCTTCCTTAAAGAAAAACTACAACAAAGATCACGGGTACAACCATTAGTGACAAAAACGTACCGCTAATTTTCTTTTTAAACATATATCAACCCCCTGACTAATTCTAAAATTGAAACTATTTCCTCAACATCGGAATATTCACATAATGCAAGACAGGCTCACCTTTGAGGGCCCGCACGATATCTTCAAACGTATATTCAGCCATTCGCTGAGTTGATTCGATACTACCTCCGGCATGATGGGGAGTGACAATTACATTATCAAGTTGCAAAAGAGGATCATCAGGATTGATGGGTTCCTTATGGAATACATCCAGGGCTGCACCTGCGATCCATTTTTCTGATAATGCTTTATATAAGGCGTCGTGTTGAATCAATGGTGCGCGGGCCACGTTGACGATATAAGCAGTGTTTTTCATTAACTTTAGTTCTGCTTCCCCAATCATGCCTGTAGTTTCGGCTGTTTGGGGGGCATGTAAAATGACAACGTCTGATTGAGCCAATAATTCCTGTAAATTAGTCATCTCGCAGCCAACTTCCAAGGCCCTGTTTTTCCCTACATAAGGGTCGTATCCCAAAATCTTCACACCAAAGCCCTGCAGTCTCCGGGCAGTTTGATAGCCTATTGCCCCTAAGCCAACAATACCCACTGTTTTCCCGTAAAGTTCAGTGGTTTTTCCAAAAAACCTAAAACGCTGCCATTCTCCTGTGGTCTTCAAAGGAACATGAGAGAAGACAATCTGCCTTAATAATGACAAGGTAAGACCTACCGCAAACTCAGCTACAGTTACAGCGTTAGCACCCATGGGCATCGTTATAGGAATACCTTTTGCTGTAGCAGTGTCCACATCAACGTTTTCCAGACCTATACCATCCCTGGCAATTAGTTTTAAACCAGGCGCCGCTTCAATCACATCTTTGGTGATTAGAGTTAAAGTTTTGGCAACGATAATAGTGGCGTCCTTAACTTTTCCGATAAGTTCTTCCTGTCTTTGCCATAATGTTTCATCAATAAACATTTCACATAATTTTGTTTCTTCTAACTTTTTTAGTAAGGGTGGATTGATTTTCTCAGCAATAAAAATTAAATCTTTCATTTTTCTCCTCCTTAGTCCCATAAATCTTTTATAGTAAATTCTAATCCTAATTCCTTTAACTTCTCTTTAGTGGGAATACCAGTCTGAATGTCCCAGCCTCTGAAAGCATAATAATCATCTTTCATTTTTTCCAGCTGTTCTTCAGTAATATATAATCCGGCACTGGGGCCCTCCGGAATGGGCTCCGTTAGGAATCTTTTCGGCAGAGTATCATCTTCCCTTCTCTTACCTTCTCGACAATTGAAGGCCCTTTCCAGGTTCCACACCCTTTCTCCCAGCGTCCTTATTCCATCTACGCCAAAATTTAAACCGGTTACCAGTTTAATTGCTCGAGAATGGACCTCTGTAATATCAAAAAAACCTAAAAAATTTTCAGCCATGTGGCAAATAATAAAGGAATCTGTAGCTGCCGTCATATTATTAATAATGGCGACATATTGTCCTTTGCCTTCGGTAGTTACCCGGTCAACCTCTCCGCTGCGTTCTGCTTTGGGCCTGGGGTCGTGGTGACTGCCACCCCGGGTAGCAACGGCATAACCCATCCCCAATCCTTTATGGGCCCGGGCTGAGTGGCCGGCAGGTTCAAGACCTTTAATATGTACAGCATAGTCTTCCGAACCCTTTCCGATAATTTGTGCGGCTCTTCTAGTCCCCTCAGCTAAGATATCTCCTAATCCCTTGCGCTCCGAAATTAGCTTTAGCATTTCCAGCATTGCTTCGGCATTAGCAAATTTAAGGTCGATCCCGCCTGTATCTTTCAGAGACAAAATACCTCTCTCATATAATTCCATGGCAAAGGCAACTGCTGCTCCTGCAGAAAGTGTATCCATCCCATAGTCATCACATAGTCTGTCGCCAAGCGCAATAGCTTTTAGGTCATTAACACCGCATAATGAACCCAAACTAAATAATGTTTCATACTCCGGCCCTTCTGTAACAGCACCCTGATAAGGTCCATCATTTACTTCCGCAATTTTGCCACACATCATGGGACAGTTGTAACAGGCCTTATTTCTTTTCACAAGTATATTCTTAAAAGCTACGCCGTTAATTTTCTCTGCCTCAGGAAATACTTCAGTCTGCCAGTTCCTGGTGCCCAATACGCCGGCCAGGTTTCCGGCCATTACATTTGGTGTAGTACCAAATTCATAATAAGTCTTTCCTGACACTGGATTTTTCATAATTTGCTGAATAACTTTTTCACTAAGCTCAATTAATCCCTCGTGGTCATAAACAGTTATATCAGAAGATCCCCTAACTGCGATGGCTTTCAGGTTTTTCGACCCTAAAACGGCACCCAGCCCGCCCCTTCCTGCAGCCCTCACTCCAAAGAAAACCCCGGCATAACGAACCAAATTTTCACCAGCAGGACCTATTACGGCAATCTGCACTTCTTCGTCGTTGAGCTCTTCTTTAATTAGTCGCTGTGTCTCATAAATACCTTTACCCCATAATTTTTCAGCAAAACGAAACTCTACCTTTCCATCATCGATCCATAGATAAACGGGATTTTCGGCTTTACCTTCAATAAGAATACCGTCATAACCGGCAAACTTTAGTTCGGGCGCAAAGTAACCGCCAGCATAACTGTCAAAAAACATATCAGTTAGCGGAGATTTACCAAAGACCCCCACACGGGAACAAAGAGGCAGTATGGTACCGGCTATGGGCCCCGTCATAATGGCAATTTTATTTCTTTTGTCATAAGCGTCAATCTTAGGAGGTATTTCCTTGTATAAATAATAGGCAGCTAGCCCATTCCCCCCTAAAAATTTTTCAGCTAAATGAGGGTCTAAAGGTTCATTAATTGTTTTCATCGATGAGAGGTCAATGCGTAAAATTTGCCCTTTATACCCTCCATAGGGAAATTTTTTAGAAACCATTTTATCCTCCCTCCGCGTAATAGATAATAGCTACTTCATCCTGGTCTTTTAATTTGACATCACAGAGATCTTTTTGGGCATAAATCCTACTGTTAATGACATACATAATAGGCAGATATTGACCTGTGTCAGGGTCTTTGATAAGTTCTTTTATTTCTTTACCGTAAATCTCAATCAGATACTCTAAGAATTCATAAAAACTGCTGTTCTTTTTAATATATAACTCTTTTTTATGAGTACCGACAATAAGTTGGATGTCACCGTAAGATAGCAGGTAAATTCTATCAATATCAGTCATGGGTTTTTCTTTTCTCCCTTATATTTGACGGAGATTTTTTGGGCAAACTTAACACGTTTTTGATTTGACGTACTATTAATAGTAGGTTTTTCTACCTTGGGCGCCTCGCAGTCACAGCTTAAAAAGCCTCTAACACAATGTTTAACACATTCCGGTTCACCACCACACAGGTCACATTTGACTGCTATATTCTCAACGGGATGGATGAAGATAGCTCCGAAGGGACATGCTTCAACACATTCTCCGCATCCGGTACACAAGGATTTATCGACTATTAAAGCACCTGTAGTTTCATTCCTTTCAATAGCATTGCTAACGCAAACCCTGGCACAAGGAGCAGAGTTGCATTGCTGACAGGTAACCGGAACGGGGATTTCCGGTAATCCTATTAAGGTTACCCTGATCCGGCTTTTCTTGGGATTGACAACCCCTTCTTTTTTCAAGGAACACCATATTTCGCACATCCTGCAACCGGTACACTGTGCAAAATCCACATTGATTTTTCCCATAGAACCCCCCACCCGTTATAGATTTTCATATTGTTTATACAGTTCTACATATTCCTGGATGCCTTTTTTAAGGTTATATTGGGGTTGATATTTTAGTTGCTCGACTGCTGCCGAAATATCCAATTTGCCGCGTTTTTTGACATCGCTCTTTTCAAATTCACTTAAACCAGCGCCAATTTTAATTTGTGCTGTGGGTACGACTTCTTTCACTACTTCTGCAACTTCAGAGGCCTTAATTACCTCCCCCCCCGATATTAAGAAAACTCTTTGTTTAAGATCCTTATCATCTGCATCTAAAGCCATAAGGATAGACTGTGCACAATCCTTTACATATGTATAGTCCCTCGGCATATCTCCACCAGTTGCAAACTCAACGGGCAGGCCTCTTAAGCTATTTTCTACCATTGGTTTGATGTACATGGGATAACGCATCCCATAACCATAAATTGCCGAAAATCTCAGGGCAATAAAATTAACTTTATTAAATGTATAATAAGTTAAGCCAAAAATCTCACATGCCGCCTTAGATGCCCCATAAGGCCCCGTGGGATGCCCTTCGGTAGGTAAAAAGACTGGGTGTCTTTCATCCATGGGTTCGTATTGTTTGACAGGAAAAACACCAATCGTGCTTACATGCACTATTTTTTCAAGTCCTAAAATCCTAACTGATTCTAAGACATTTAATGTTCCCTCCACATTAATCTTGTAAGTTAAGTAGGGCTGCTCCAGTGAGAACTGAGGATCAAATAGGGCACCCGAGTGTACTACCTTTTCCACTTTTTCTTCCTTTAATGTCCTGATTAACGTAGGTAAATCATTGAGCTGTCCCCTTATAAACTTGACCTTTTCGATAACGGATTTTAAATAGTTAACCATAGCTCCAGACGGGTAAGAAATATCATAAACAACCACTTCGTCTCCCCTTTCCGCTAAGTCCCTCACCACATAAGCTCCTAAAAACCCCGACCCGCCAGTTACCAAAACCTTTGACATCTTAATACCTCCTTTGTTATTTCGATTTAAATAAAAACAGCCAACCACATGGAAAATTTCTTAGGATTTTTCTACAAAGAATCTATCCTAAAAATACCTTCCACATAGTTGGCTGGATATTACCTACCTCAAAGTCATTACAATAACCTTATATTGGCAGAGAATACAACCATATTATTTAATTAAAAACTTTTAGCATATTTTACTTGTACTACTATGAAATATATTCGTTATGTTCTATTTAATTCCTGCTATTTCGAAAATATTTTAAAGGATTTTTTTGTAAAAAATAGAAGATTATATTTAGTTTACCTTGAGGGGGGGAAATATTGTGTTACCATCATCAAATAAAAACTGGTATGTCGTTGGTCATGGGAAACTACCTACTGATATTCCAACTGCTAAATTTCTTGATATAGTACTTATCGGCCTTGAAATAGATCCCAACACTGATCTAATAGTTAATGCATATTGTACGTTATATACTCCTTTAGCTCGAAACATGATAAGAAAAATGATGATAGGATATAATATAACTTCTCAAGCAGAAGAAATTATCAAACAAATCGAAACCCGGTTTCATGCCGCATCTCAAAGGGCCATCATTGTGGCTTTTAAAAATGCTTGCATCAACTATTCTAAAGCAAAGCAAAAACAGCTCAATAAATAAAATATAGGAGAGGTAACTACTCCTCTCTGTTAAGAAAAACTCTTAAGTATCTTCAAGTAATTTTTTTGTAAGTTAACTGAGATGAGCTTTTATCCACTCTACTAAAAAATTAAGCACATCCTGGTGCTCCCGTTCGTTATGAATTTCGTGATAAAGACCATCCCAAAGTTTGAAGGTGCAGTCCCCCGGAACTTCTTTCGCAAACTGGCTGCTAGCCTGGGGAGAGGTTATGCGGTCAGCACTCCCATGCATGAGCAGCAAAGGCAGCTTAAATTCTTTCGCATGTTCCAAGGCCCATTTACCCGAGTTGAAAGCAGTAGTAAACAATCTGGCTGAGATACGGTTATGTACCAGGGGATCCTGCTTGTAAGTTTCCACTACTTCCGGATCACGACAAAGAGCCTGGATATCTAAACAGTTTGCCTGGGTAAACGATGGCCATACACTGTTCATTATGCGGCCCAGCCTTACTTTAAAGGCCGGAGGTTCAAAGGCCAGCCGTAACCAGGGAGAAGTGGCAATAATCCCAGCCAACGGAGGGAAACGGCGCAAGACATAATTGATTACCAGATTTCCGCCCAGGCTGTGGCCATACAGGAAACACGGGGAGTCAGGGAAACGTTGGCTTGCCTCATCCAGGAGGTGAGAGATATCATCAAGGGCTACTTCATATGAAGGAATATGGCCACGTAGCCCCTGGGATTTCCCGCATCCCCTCTGGTCAAAGGCCAATACGGCACAGCCAGCCCTGGTAAGATATGCAGCGAAGCGGAAATATCGTCCACAATACTCCCCCAGACCGTGGACCAGGCATATGACAGCTTCAAGTGGAATTTCCGGCAACCACCCCTGGGCATAAAGCTCCAACCCATCGGCCGTTTTCCAGGCGAACTCAAAATTCTGCATTTCACCTAGCCTCCCTTTTACCGGCTATTTTCAAAATTAGTCGTCTTTTTAGAGCTTTCCTGTATTAATTTCTTCATATCTAAAGCAATCTACGGTATGGTCATTCACCATACCTACGGCCTGCATAAAAGCGTAACAGATGGTTGGCCC
>JAIHAN010000129.1 GCA_020054815.1 Peptococcaceae bacterium
TATTAAATTGGCAATATGAATACACAATCTATCAAAATTTGCAGGAACAAATGACTGAACTTGAAAAACGCGAAGAGTCTATAATAATCGCGTTGGAATTATTGAAAAATAGGGATAACCTATTGCGGTTAAATGAATTGAAAAATAAACTTAGAGAATTTGATGAGCTTAATGAGCTGTTGGCTCTGCCGGACAACTGGCTTGATCGTGCAGAAGCAGAACGGGATAATTTATACCAGGTGTGTACCTTATTGGAAAAAGCTTATGAATTTGCGGAAATTAGAAGAGCTAAGCTTAACGAACTTTGTGAATTGAATCAAAAAATAGAATCGGCGGCTGCTCAAGTCCTGGACTACTGGGATGAAAGTTTTGTTGATCCTATATTAGAGCTTCCGGTTGGAGATATTGAGAAAATAGCAATAGAGTTTTTTGTTATCAACAGGATGTTTACCGGCTATTGGGGATGGATATTACGTGCAGTGCTGTGGTGGCGTTATAAGCAGGCTGCGGAATGCAAGCGCAAGCTGGTGCGATATCTTTGCAATTTACCCGTAAAGGGCCATCTTTTAGAAGAACCACGATCGTTGCCCGAAAGGTTGAAGAGAATTCGAGAACTCATAGAATTACGTCGGGAAATTGAGAGGCAATTAGAGGAAATAAATAAAACCGAGCAGGAAATAGCTGCATCTAAGCCGGAGATGACCATTTCACAGCACCAACTTTTCCTTTATAAAGAACAGTTATCCAGATTAAAAGATGAAATAGCTGCATATAAAATGAGGCTGATTAAGCTGGGTAAGGGTAGTCTGGAGAAAGGAAAAGAAGAATTGAATCAACAGAAAAATATCCGCCGCGAGATTGAGACTATAAAAGGCAAAATATCAAGTCATATTGAAATCGACGTGCTATTAGACAAATTACATTTAATTGGAAAAGACGTAGATGAAAATTTTCTATCCTCTAATTTAATTGACATAAGGAAACAGAAAACAGAATTGAAAGAAAAAACAGAACGAATTAATAAGCCCTTATATGCTTTGAATGAATCTACCCGCACTTTCTTGTTGCAAGGAGGAGAGTTGTCAGTAAATTTTATTTTTAATTCCCTATTACTAATGCAGAAACTGGATCAAGGCGATTCGACCATTAAAGATGTTGCCTTACCTTCCAGGATTATACATAATATGGAGAAATGGTGGCATCTACACGGGAAAAACATGATGATTGAAGCCCAACGGCAATGGGACTGGCTGGAAACAGGAGATGTGGCTCTACGCCGGCCAATTATAAGATTGAATACTCTCAATGGTTCCATTGAAGCGGAGTTACCCCAACAACTAGTAAAAGAGGCGACAGAAGCTGTATTTATAATTCGCGGAGAATCGGGGATAGAATGGGTAAAAGAGGTTTTTATAAAACAAAATAAAGAAGGCCAATTCCGAACTGAGCCTGTTATTGTTGAACTTGAACAACCTGAATCTGTGTACAATTTTGAATTAATATGCGGAGAAATCAACCGAAGTTGGGAAATCAAAGGTCTAAATGATGATAAATTATGCCTGATTTTCAATTCACGGGGAGAGTTAATCGAATATGAGCAACTACCGGCAGGAGATGTATATCTTGTGATACCTGCTGGAAGTAAAATAGAACCCGATGTGGCAGTTAAAGAGCAAGGGATTTTGGGCGGCGGCTGGGCCGGCTACGAATACTGGTATTTAAGCCTGGAAGATGTAGACATGGTACTGGTTGAGTCGGTAACTGGATTATCCATCCTTAAACGAAAAATAAAACTGGAGCCACGATTGGTTGGAGGAAATAGGGCAACATTTTTAAAGTCCAAAGGTAATACTCCAGTGTACATAGACAGGTTGCCGTGTATTATATTCACGCCACATAATTCTGAAGAACTAAGTCTGTACGGGGTGCGTTTGGATTACAGTGATGATACTCTTTATTTTCCTTTAGAAAAGCTTGGAAACTCGATTTGCGCAGATAAGGATGTTTATCTACCTCTTGAAGCTATTGCAGGAAAGGTTATTGGGTTTTGCAAAGCATCTTTAATTTTCAAGCAGAGTGTGATTTGGAGTGAAGATTTCATCATAATTCCATACACGGAGCTACACTTTGATCGAGATATATACTATCCTCAAATGAAAATAGAAGAAATGGGTAAATTGGAAATTTATTCTCGCTATCCGTTTAGCTTCTCGGTTCATCCGCCCGGAACGTTAGTCGATAATTCTCCTCGTAAAGCGGTGATAAAATTTGACACCCGGTATCAGCATATTTCCGGGGAAATATGTTATTACGTGAAGGGAGGGCAGAACTTTACATCTGAAGTTTATATAGAAATCCCAAGCATTCGCTGGCGAAAAAGCGAAAATGATGTTTGGAGAGCAGAAGTAGAAGAATTATGGCATGAAGACATAGGGGAAATCCAGGTCCAATTACCACACTTTGTTTCAGGAGAAGTTACATTAGCATTGGAAGATGGTAGCCAAGTTATTTCTCGACATGTTGATAAGACGGTTATTACTTTAAACCTGCGGCAATTCAGTGACACTATCCGTGAAAGTGGCCGAGCTGTTCATACTATGATACTCGGTTTTAAGGATAGTCACCTTCTTCCCTGCCCTCTCGTTCGAGTAAGGACTCGCTGGCAAGTGGCGGGAGTTAAAATCGAACAGAAGCTTGAGGATGGCATACGCACGGTGGCACTGGTATGGAGGGAGTTCGGTAAAGCTGCCAGAAGAATTATCCGTTTCTGGCCTCTGAATATATCCGACGCTAGTATGGTTGAATATTGCATTCCTGATGGGGAGACCCGTATAGAAAATGTAGAATCAAGAGAAAAACTGCCAGCAGGTCGGTACAGACTGCAATTTGCCGTTGATGACCCATGGAGTGAAAATGAAATCGTAATGCCATGTTCAGCAGGTGAAAACTGCTTTGATGTAACTATCGGGTCCAGGGACGAGAGGTTGCAGGATGTATTTGATAATGGCCTTATAATTGAGGGATTTGAGTGTGAAGGCAAAAAGATTTCTTCAGGAAGGGAATATCGGATCCGGGACATTCACATTGTACCCGAATTTGAAGGAGAAGAACGATTTCAGGGGATAGTTTATACTATCGACGAAGAGGCTAATCCGGTGGATTTGAAATATAATCCGGTAAGTTTTTATTTTGAGTCGGAAGATTTTAATAGATTGCCATTTCTCCTGGATAGGGATAAAGATGGAGCGATGTATTGTATAAGGTGCCGGACGTTGTTTTGGGAGAATGCCCATAAAGAATGTAAAGGTCAAGTGATTTTCCCAGATTATATACATGTTATGATAAGGAGAGAAAAAGATGGGTTTAGATCCTTTAAAGGCAACTGATGCTATTGTAAAAAGGTATTTAGATTACCTGGAAACAACTTTTGCTTTCAACAATAAGGATTTGCAAAAGCAACTGACTGAGGAGTTGAAAAAGCAGGGAAAATTTTACAAAGGACCAATTTTGGAGGCAACCCCGCCTTTTGAAAGTGGTCATTCAATGAGTTTTCTGATAGAACAAGGGATACTCTCTCCAGAGTTTAAAAAATTATATACTCCCGAATTACCTTTAGATCGAAATTTATATCTGCACCAGGAAATTGCTATCAGGAAGTTGGTGGAAGAACGAAGAAATATTATTGTAGCTACCGGTACCGGTAGCGGGAAAACCGAAACATTTCTGATTCCTATTCTCAATCATTTGTTCAGGCAGAAGGAGCAGGTCAGGCTCAGCCCTGGTGTTCGAGCACTGCTCCTTTACCCGATGAATGCTCTGGCTAATGACCAGTTAAAAAGGTTACGAAAGCTGCTTAAAAATTACCCTGAGATCACTTTTGGTAGCTATACTGGAGAGACAGAACATGACGAAAGTCGAGCGGTGGAACGCTTTAAGCGAATGAATCCGAAAGAAGAATTGTTGCCCAACGAATTGCTTTCTAGAGAGAGAATGAAGAAATTCCCTCCACATATTCTGCTTACCAATTACGCTATGCTGGAATTTTTATTACTGCGACCCGAAGACCATGTATTTTTTGATGGCGAGTATGCTAGGGATTGGCAATTTATAGTTATTGATGAAGTTCATACATATTCTGGAGCTAAAGGAATAGAAATGGCCATGCTTTTAAGACGCCTAAAGGATAGAATTGCAGAAAGTAAACCCGGAGCTCTGCAGTGTATAGGCACCAGCGCAACATTGGGTGAAAATGAAAAAAATTTTAAGCAGTTGGCCATCTTTGGAGAAAGACTTTTCGGCGAAAAATTTGAATGGGATGCTGAGGATCCCGCCCGGCAGGATATAGTGATTGGCTATAAAAAACATTTGAAAATTGCCGGAAGGAGCTGGGGAAGTCCAAAAAGTGAACTTTATAAGCGATTGGTGGAAATAGTAGATGAAAAAGACACTGATAAAATATCAAAGATGATGGAAGAAGGCCTTAATTCAGGGATTCCTGAGGAAATATTAAAAGCAGCATTGAATCGGTGTAATGGAGAATGGGAAAAGTTCATATATTGGGTGCTTTCCGGGGATAGCCGGCTCATTACCTTACAGCGAATGTTAGAAAAGCAGCCGTATTCTATTGCCGAAGCAGCAAATGAGTTATTCCCAGAAGATAAAGACAAACAAAACAATTTAGTGGCCCTTGTATACCTTACAAGTAAAGCTAAAATGGATATTAACGGGCAAGCTCTTCTGCCAGCCAGGTACCATTTGTTTATTCGAGCGATTGAAGGTGGATATGTTTCGTTATTGCCTGAAAAAAGATTATATATGGAAAGACGGGAATCAATAGAAGGAAGTGACAGAAACTACTATACCGTGTTTGAAGTTGCTACTTGCTACCGGTGTAATTCTCTGTATCTGGTGGGAGAATTAACTAACGTTAATCAGTATAAAGTTCTCAAACAGCCAGGCAACCGCTTTTACGATGATACTAATAATCTTGTATATTTCTTACTTCTAGATGATAAAAAACCTATTTCCGAAGACAATGAAGACGAAATAGTTGCTGAGGGTGGAGAATATTCACTATTAGAGGAAAACTATCTTTTATGCGGGAAATGCGGTTGGGTAAAATCCGCTGCTAGTAATGAGCCTTTTTGTAACTGCGGTAGAGAATATATCTTTAGAGTTATGAAAGTGCCGAGTAAAAGCGGAAATGTTCATAAGTGTCCGGCCTGCGGAAGTATCAATTCGTTGGGTTCTGTGGTAAGGCGATTTATTGTAGGTGCTGAGGCCGTAACCAGCGTTTTAGCTACCGCTCTTTACCAGCAGATACCTGAGCAGATCGTCGAATTTAAAACTGATATTATTGCTGAAGATGATTGGGAAACTACTGGTGGTGACTATGATTACAAAAGTAGTCGCCGCATGCTGATTTTTTCTGACAGCCGTCAGGACGCAGCTTATTTTGCCAGCTATCTACAAGCTACTTATAATCAGATTTTGCATCGCCGGCTAATAGTGATGACTCTGGAGAAATATAAAGATCAGGTTTTGGAAAATCAATGGAGAGTTAGCGATTTGGCTGCCTTTGTAAAAAAGGTTATTTATGATCTTCATCTTTTTCCAGATATGAGCTTTCAACAGTTAGAACAAGAAGCCTGGAAATGGGTTTTGTATGAATTTATAGCTGCAGACCGAATCTTAGGGTTGGAGGGCCAGGGGATACTTGGATTTTTGCCTGTTCCACCATTAAACTGGAATCCCCCCAAGGCCTTATGTCAGGAACCATGGAACTTAACTCCCGACGAAGCAACCACCCTTATAATGGTTCTCTTGGACAGCGTACGTAAAAACGGGGCTATTATGTTCCCTGAATGTGTATCACCCAGCGATTCTTTCTTTGAACCCAGGAATAAGCAGTATTATTTTAAAGATAATATGAAAATTCCAGGGCGGATCTACAGCTGGAATCCTACAGATAAAGGTTGCAGCAATGCCCGCTTGGATTATTTATTGAGATTGGCGAAGGTTACAGATAATGGCATTACCCGCCAGAATGTTGAAGAATTTCTGGAAAAAATCTGGAGTAAATTGCTGGTAGGAGAGAGGGCACCATGGAAAAACCATTTTTCAAGTCATCCTGAACCCAGATATGGTGATGTATATTGCTTGAAACCAGAATACTGGAGAGTAATTCCTAATGTAATTGATGATTCTGTAACCTGGTATAAATGCAACAAATGCTTGACTCTTACAATGCACAATGTTAGAGGTGTTTGTCCTACTTACAGGTGTAATGGCAAGTTGGTTGAATGTGACCTAGGAAAAGAACTGGCAAATAATCATTATAGAAAGCTATATCTCGATTTTTTGCCTTTTTTCATGAAGACCAGCGAACACACTGCACAGCTTACTACTGAAATGGCAAGCAGAATTCAGAAAGAATTTTACGAGGGGAAGATTAATGTTTTGAGTTGTTCCACCACATTTGAATTGGGCGTTGATGTAGGGGAACTTGAGACAGTTTTTATGCGAAATGTCCCACCAACTGCAGCCAATTATATACAGCGGGCTGGCCGCGCAGGGAGGAGGATTAATGCGACAGGCTTTACTCTTACGTTTTGCCAGAGGCGCTCCCATGATTTTACTCATTATAATGAACCGGTACGAATTATTAAAGGAGAGATCCGTTCTCCGCATATAGAGATTGGTAACGAAAAAATTATAAAGAGACATATGTATGCAGTGGCTCTAGCAATGTTTTGGAAAAGGTGGCCTGAGTATTTTGGCGAGGTCAAAGCTTTTTTTAATGAATCCGGCACCTCTGCAACCCGAGTGTTAAGAGATTTTTTGGGATGTCACCCTGAGGAGGTAAAAACCAGTCTAAAACGGATTATTCCCGAAAGATTGAGGAATATTCTGGGAGTTAATGATTGGAGCTGGGTAGAGGGGCTATTAGATGAAAAAAACGGAGTGCTTAGCAAGGCAGAAGCGCAGATGATTGCTGACTTAAAGGAATTAAGAGCCGTCGAAGAAGAATACACAAAGGCAAGATTATACGATAAAGCTGATGTTATCAAAAAGACAATAAATACTTTAGAAAAACGATATATTCTTAACTTTTTATCTCAGCATAATGTAATTCCCAAGTATGGTTTCCCCGTAGATGTGGTGGAATTGCAAATTTATCATCATGGTGAAGAAGCTAAAGGATTGGAACTCAATAGAGATCTTAAAGTTGCACTGTCCGAATATGCGCCTGAAAGTCAGATAATAGCAGGGGGAAAGCTGTGGACGAGCAGGTATGTAAAGAAACTTCCAGACCGGGAACCTGTAAAATATGTATATGCCATTTGCGATTACTGCGGTTATTACCAGAGTGACATAGCTGATAAACGGAAGGAAATAGACACATGCATTTGTGGCCAAAAAATAAAATATCAACATGGAATATTTATTACTCCTGAATTTGGTTTTATCGCCGAGGAACCAAAAACGCCAAACCTGTCGAAACCACAAAAAACTTATACCACAAGAAAGTATTTTGCTCAGGAAGGAAAAATGGAAGAAGAAATAACATTAAACCTTGGGGCTTTTACTCTAAAAGTACAGGCCGGCGAGGGCAAACTGGCAGTAATAAATCATGCGGGTAGAAGAGGCTTTAAGATCTGCCAGAAATGTGGTTATTCTATAGTAAATACGGGGAAACCTCTAACATCTCACAAGAGCCCGTGGGGAAAACCCTGTAACGGTAAAGCTGATATATATTCTTTGGGATATGAGTTTAAAACCGATATTTTAAGGTTATGTATTACGGATTATGATGACAGGCGCCCGGGTTTTTGGGAATCCTTACTTTACGGACTTCTGGAAGGGGCTTGCAGTGTGTTGGAGATCGAACGGCAGGATGTTGATGGAACTCTCTATCCTTATGCGGGCAATCCTTATAGTCCCGCCCTGGTACTGTTTGATGATGTACCTGGCGGAGCAGGGCATGTAAAACGTATCGCTGAAAAAGAAAACTTCATTGATATTTTGCAACGGACGTTGGAGATCGTTACCGGTTGCGAATGCGGCGGCAGCGAAGCTGATACCAGCTGCTATGGTTGTTTACGGAATTACATGAATCAGTATTGCCATGATAGATTAAAGCGGAAATATGTAATTGAATTTATTAAAAAATTATTAGATTGAGTTTGAGTTTTAAAATCGTTGCCTCATACTGAATGATGTTTTTGCTGTTGGTAACTTTGAAAGTAATAAAAAACGAAAAGGGGGGCTGAACGGTGAATGCAGTGCTCATTTTTATCGGAATCCTGGTTATGCTAGGAATCTTATCGAGCGTATTC
>JAIHAN010000130.1 GCA_020054815.1 Peptococcaceae bacterium
CTCTTCCGATCTGTTTGTAATTATTATTACTGTTATAATAGCAAATATTAATCCTATAAAAAATCCACTTAAACCTCTAATTCCAGGTATTCCAGGATAACCTTTTGCTCCACCAGTTATTGACATGTTTAAAATTATTATTCTTATTATTTCTCCAAATCCTAAAGTAACTATTGCTAAGTAATCACCTTTTAATCTTAAAGTAGGAAATCCAATAATAAATCCAAAAAATCCTGCTAAGATAGCACTAATTATAACTGATACAAGTATGGGAAAATTATATTGAGTAGTTAGTATAGCACTTGTATATGCTCCTATTGCCATAAATCCGGCATTTCCAAAAGAGAACAATCGGGTAAAACCGGTCAGGATGGAAACCCCCAGAACCGCAATTATATTTATTCCTATTAAAATAATGACCCCTTCAACATACCCGGACATTAAAACACCCGCTTTCTAGGCTTTATCCTGAATGTCGATGCCGAACAAGCCGCTCGGCTTTATCAATAAAATTGCAATCAGCAATCCAAAAGTAAACAAATCTCTTAATCCGGATGTAATAAATCCGGAGACAAACACTTCCATTATGCCGATTATAAAAGCTCCCACTATGGCTCCCCTGACGCTGCCCAAACCTCCGAAGACAGAAGCGATAAAAGCTTTCAATGAAACATTTCCCATCTGGGGATATACAGTATATTTCAACCCCAGGAGGACGCCGCCGGCTCCAGCAAAAGAACCCGCCAATAAAAACACCAAAGTAATGTAAAAATCAATATTTATTCCCATTAGCGAAGCTGTAATCATATTTGATGATGCCGCTCTGATAGCCAGGCCAAACTTGGTTTTTGTTATTAACAATTCCAGCAAGGACATGGCAATAATTACAAATGCCATGGAAAATATATCCAGCACACCTATTTTTATACTCCCAAGCGAAATGGCCTTGACCGGAATCACGGGCGGATATGTTCTGAATTTGGGACCGAGAAATACGATTACCATGTTTTGAAAGGTTACCGACAACCCCATTGCCGCAATCATCAAAAACATCGTAGGAGCATTGTTGCGTCTTATGCGGCGATAGGCCAGCCTTTCATTTAATATACTGATGACGCCGGCTCCGAGCAGTGCGGTAAGGGCCGACAACCAGAACGGCATTCTAACCGTAGCCACACATAAAAAACCTATATAAGCGCCCAACATCGCCACATCTCCATGGGCCCAGTTTGAAAAGCCCAAAAGGCTGTATATCAAAGCATAACCTGTTGCCATTAATGCATAAATTCCCCCAATGGATACGCCGTTGACCAGTTGCTGAATAAACATTTCAATCACCCTGCCCCTTGTGGTTTACAAGGGAGAACATTGCGTTCTCCCTTGCGTAAATTCCCTATGGCGTAAAATCGCCTACATACTCAAACTGAGATGATTTTATTTGATACACACTGCATGGTTTGGTAGGGTTGTGCGTAGCGGGATCCACTGTTATGGAACCCATCAATCCCTTGAAATCTTTCGTATTTTCCAGGGCATCTTTCAGTGCGGTAGGATCGACTTTCCCCGCTCTCTCTAATGCATCCTTTATCCAATACAAACCGTCATGTCCAAACAGCGCTTCGGTTTCAGGATTTATACCGAATTCCTTTTTATATGCTTCGGCATAGGGTTTGGTGGCCGGATTTGCAAAGGAAGGTTGAGATGTATAGTAGCATCCCTCCAGCGCAGGTCCGGCCATTGAAAGCAGTTCCTTGGAGTCCCAACCGTCGCCGCCCAATAGTGTAGCCTTGATACCCAATTCTCTTGCCTGATTCGCTATCAACGCCACATCTTTATATATCCACGGCACCAGTACCACATCAGGATTCAGGGGAGCTATTTTGCTGAGTTGCGCTCTGAAATCATTATCTCCAGAATGTGCATCCACTTTGATCAACACTTTTCCACCATTTTGTTCAAACTGCTTTATAAAGAACTCAGTTAAACCTGTAGAGTAATCCGAGCCAATGTCAGTTATTATCGCGGCAGTTTTAGCTTTTAATTCCTTTGTTGCAAAAGTTGCAAGAACTTTGCCCTGGAAAGGATCTATAAAACCAATTCTGAAAGAATATGGATGCAGCTTTCCGTTCTCATCCACCGTTACCTTTGGATTTGAGCATGCGGTACCAATGAGAGGTATCTTTTTCTGGTCCGCTATAGGCGCCATCGCTATATTGCAGCTGGAAAAATTGGTTCCTATGACCGCAATTACTTTTTCTTCGTCGACCAGTTTATTGAACGCATTTACTGAATCTACGGGATTTCCTCTTCCGTCAAGCCCGATTACTTCAACTTTCTTTCCCAGAATGCCGCCTTTTTCATTTATTTCCTTTGCGGTAAGTTTCATTCCGTTTAATCCGGCCTGGCCCCATACCGCCGTATCACCAGAAAGTGCACCAACATATCCTATTTTAATAACATCTTCTTTTGCTTGATTTGAACCGCATCCAGATAAACTCAATATAACAACGAGAAACATTAAACCTAAACATAACGTTCTGTTCAGTTTTTTAATTTTCAACCGATTCTCCTCCTTTTTCTATTTTTGTTTTTTTTAACTTTTTATATTACCCTTTTATTTTCATTTTCACCCCCCTCGTCTAGTTCAATAATCTTTTCGGCTGTAGCTTTATCTGTAACCAAAACATCGGGTATATTTCCCTTTAGAGCCCCAAGGATAGCATGTGCTTTATGAGTGCCCCCAGCAATACAAATAACCGAGTGAACTTTTTTCAATGAATTCAGCGATATACCCATTATCAAATCATCCAGCCCGGAACTGCATGGTGAACCGTCCTCCATAAAAAATCGCATACATACATCTCCGACGGCCCCTCTTCTAATCAACTCCGCCCGCCACTGAGAAGAAAGATGGCCTTTTTTAAAAAGAATTGAATCGGGAGAAATAGTTCCTATACCGACTAATGCTATAGTGGTCTTGGCACCGAGTTCTAGAATTTCTTTTATATTTTTATCTTCCAAAAGCCCTTTTTTAACTTCGGGATTGGTAACCACAGCGGGGCAATGGAGCAAGACCGGGCTGCTGTTAAACACCATGCTCAGCCGCCTGGCAAGTTCCGCCGCCTCTAGATTCTCAGCTCCATTGTTCAGCCCGCCTACCAGCTGAACCACTTTAGTCCCTTCAATGCCGAAAGGCTGTAGTTGATTTACCAGTTCGAACAGAGTGTGTCCCCAGGAAATTCCGATGATGTCATCAGGGGTCACTATTCTTTTGAGATAATCTGCGCCGGCCTGTCCGAGAATTTGTAAAATATTATCATCATCTTGCGCATTTATTATTATGGCTTCCCTTAAATTAAAGCGCCGTTCAAATTCGGTTTCCAAACTATTGCACGACATAATAGGCTGAATGATATTTATTTGAACTATACCCATACTTCTGGCTTCAGCAATAAGTCTGAACACTTTCGATGTAGAAAGCTGAAGTTTTTCGGCAATTTCCCGTTGGGATTTTCCTTCCATATAATAAAGGGTTGCGGCTTTGGCTCTCAATCTTTCATGTTCATTCCAGTACATTGACCTATCACCACCTTTATATTAATTCATTGAGGAAAATATTTTTTTCCGAAAACATGGTAAAATATTTTTCATAAATGAAATATTTTCTATGTTATTATATATTCGACACAACTTTTCATTTTCCTTCTTTTATAAAAAATTTTTTATCCGCTTGAAACCTTCATAATAACTCTCAGACTTTCCTGCAACAACCTGCAGGATTTTTATTGTTTTTCTAGAATTATTATTAAATTTAAATTGTCCGGCGAGGTGAACATCATGGGAATAACCGTTAAAGAAGCTTTAAAATTGAAAGGGCTTGACAGGGCTAAATTAATAGCCGGCGAAAAGGGGCTTGACAGGTTCATAAAAAGAGTGAGCGTCATAGAATGTCCCGAGTCCCCCGAATTATTCACTGAGGGAGATTTTTTTATTACCGCTTTTTTCGCCCTGAAAGAAGATGTCGACGCTCAGCTTTCCATGATACAAGCTCTGGTAGACTGCGGATGCAGCGGGCTGTGCGTTATAGACATGTACCTTTCCGACCTTTCTGAGTCCGTTAAACGACTTGCCGACAAAGCATGCTTTCCGGTAATGATTCTTCCCAATGTTGTGCCTTATGCCGAAATAATCACGAATGTGATGGATGCTATCATTCAGAGCAAAGACGACATTATAAATGAAATGCATGTGGATACAATGCTTTTGCCGGGGAAAACTGCAAGAGAAATATATGAAACCGCAAAAAAAATAAATGCCAGGTTCAAGGAAAAAATTGTGGCCGCCTTTTATGAAAATGTGGTATTTTCTGCTGAAGATATATTAAGGAAATTAAAAAACCGCACTGATCTTCCAGATCACTGGTCATTGCTCAAATATAAAAGCGGTGTCCTTGTCCTGATGAGCTTCGGAAACGAATCAAAGAAAGGTATCGATCTGCGCATAGATGCGATCATAAAAGCGGTTGAAGGCATCGGCGGAAAATACAGGCTTGGGATCAGCACTTTGCACGAAGCTCTTTCTGAAATAAACATGTGCATTAAAGAAGCCTTGCTGGCATGCGATGCGGCCCGAGCCATGCAAGATAAAAATATCGTTTTTTACAGAGACCTGGGGATTTACAGACTTTTGATGCTTTTGAAGAATGAACCGGAACTTAAAAATTATATGAGCGAAATCATAAACCCCGTAAAGGAATATGACCGGAAATACCGCACCAGGCTTCTGGAGACTATGATTTCTTACGTGGAAAATGACGGCGACATCGCCCGAACGGCAAAAGCCCTTTTTCTTCATGTCAATACCATAAGATATCGCATCGAAAAAATCAAGGAAATACTTCATATGGAACATATGGTCGGCGGTTTTTATGAACAGATCTCCATAGCGGTCAAGATCCACAAACTTTGTAGATAATACATTGCTATTTTTTGTATCTTCTGCAATTCAGCCGGACCGCAATATAAAAGAATCCGAAACTTCGATGTTTCGGATAAACACTAACATACATTAATTCTTTTAATGTAATTTTTTTCAGTAATTCGTAAACCACTGCTAGATTATATAATCTCAACAATCATTTTTCATCATCCCAAAAACCGGGAGTTATGGGATTTTTATATATGCACGCCAGGTCATCACTGCATCCGTATCCGGCTTTAATACATTCCTTTAGGCTTTTCTCCGAGCCGCTGGTTGACACACCCTTTATGTTTTTCACAAGGTCATAAATCTTTTTTATTTCCCTTTTTTCGCCCTCCACTACCATTGTTGTGGCTCCTTCGGCTCCGCAGATTCCGCCCTTCCCTATAACCGTGCATCTTACATCAGCGAATATTTCCATAGCGGTCTGTTCTGTAATAAGTTTTCCAAAAACGGGGATAAGCCCCACGGCCATTCCAAAGGCCAGGTCGATCTTTTTTCGGCCGCATGCTTTTACGGCGTGACTTATGTCAACCGGAATCAGTTTTTCGAGTCCTGCCAGTATCAATATGTTGACCCCTTCAGCCATCAGGCCCCCTAATATCCTGCCCGGAGGGCCCCCCAAAGAGCTTCCCGCCATCATGGCCGCATTTCCGTGAATATCTATGGCATTGGCCCCTATAACAAATACATCGTCTTTTTTTAATTTTAATACCTCTTCTTCTTCTGTATCATCCACGCTTTTCACCTGGCCGTTTTCTATCACTATGCTGTGAGGGGCGTCAAGCTGCACGTATTTTGGCCCCTTAGCGCCAAGAGGAGAGATCCTGCCGCAAATACCAAGTTTCATGCCTGCAAGTTCTTCCGCAAGCATGGAAACCGTTGTGCCGCCTTTCAGGAAAATACGGCCGCCGTCCAGAGCTTTCCTGACTTCCGGCAGTGACGCAGAAGCCCTGGCAATTACTGCTTTCGTCTCGGGCACCGTTAATGAAATCTGCAAGATCATTCAGTTCCCTCCGATTAATAACCGCTTATCTTCCCTTTATCTGGAGTCATGTACAGTCCGATCTTTGAGTGCTTTAGCCTTAAATCAGCCATCATTTCAGCCATTTTGAAGGCTGCAGCCATGGGCTCAACTACGGGGACGTTTAATTCTTTCCTGATCATATCGGCAACAGGCGCCATACCGGTGCACCCCAGGACTATTACTTCGGCCCCTTTCGATTCTATAAGCTCTTTTGCAGCATCTATGAGGTATGCAGCGGTCTTTTTTAAGTCTGTCTTAAGTTCTAGCACCGGTATATCTATCCCTATTGCCGCCGCCATCCGGTTCTCTATCCCGTAGGTCCTGGCTTGAAGCTCTATCCATGGCCCGGAATTCCTCAAAGTGGAGATGACGGCAAATTTGTGACCAAGCATGAGGGCAAGGGCCATGGATGCTTCAGCCGGGCCTACGACGGGGATGTCGGCAAGTTCCCTGGCGGCGTTTACGGCTGGGTCCGCAAAGCAGTTAATCATTATGGCATCGCATTTTGTCTTATATTCATCAACTATTCTCAATATTTCGGGGAGTGCATAGGCTTCATCGTAAAAGGTCTCAATAGACGCCGGCCCCTTTTTTATATTTACACATTCCACTTCAGTGCCCGGACTTCTTATACCCTCAAGATATTCCTTTGTCATCCCACTAAAATGCACGGTAGTGATGGGGCTTATTACCAGGATTTTCTTCATGCTGTTAAGCCTCCCGTTTTAAAACTTTTTTTCGATGGGCACATACTCGATATCATACCCAAAGTGCTTTGGCCCGAAGACCTTGAGGCCCTCGGAGGTCCTCCACTCTTTTGGTGCGGGTAACCCGATCACGGAGACCCTTAGCCCGGGTTCAAAATTCGGGTTTGTAACAGGTTGTTTCGTGTCGTCGGAGACAATGCATATAAGGTCGGGAACGGTTACATCAATCTTGCCGTTTCTCCACGAGATGATGTTCTCGTTTTTAAACCATATCCTGTAATCCGATCCCTCGAATTCTCTGTCGCCTTCAATAAACGTATCCCCGATGGTAAATCCGTCTTTGTCCTGCCATTTCAAATCCCTTACGATTCCCCTGAAGATTACATAGCCGCTTCCGGCCTTTGCAAGCTCCGCCGCCAGGTCTTTGTTGTCCTCTTTTGCCTGTCTGTATGCCTTGCCTATCTTTAAAGCGTAGGAAATGGCTCCAGGAATCACGGCTTTCTTAAGTTTTCTTGCCGTAGTCAGGTGGTCGGCGACTCCAACATGGTTCTTGCTCGCCACCGCCATCGCCCTGACAAGAGCCTCGGCCCGGAAATCGTCTACCACATCCTTCACAATGACTGTATCTCCAAATTCGTTGGCCACAGCCATTGGTGTTATCTGCAGATTGTTGATAAAAAAGGTGGAGTGTTGCAGTTCGGGGACCGAACGGCCTGCAGGGTCCGCATCTATTATGTAAATGCCCATCATGGCCGCCACGTAAAAGGCCACGGCGGTATTTGAGCCGCCCAGTTCTGTAGAAATCGCACCGTAAAACTTTTTGCCCTCGTATTCCTCCAGTATCCTGAAGGCCCTTAATGCGGGCTCTTCATCTATGTGCGGCAGAGCGGCGTACTTCGCCTCCTGCTCAGGTGTGATTGGTGATATGGAGCCACAATAGTACGGACATGCAATAAGAGCGTCATCCGGTATTTCATTGAGATCAGCTAAAATAAATTCATTGCCGGCATCCAGGGCCCGGTCGACCAGGGAAAGCCCTTGCTCCAGTTTCCCGCCTCCGCCGGTACCAAGAATGGTACACCCGTAAAGTATGTCATATAAGTCCTGTCTTGTCAGTTTTTGCATAAATTGCTTCCTCCTTTTTCATATCATTTCCCCAGCTTTCTTATCATAGATGCGAGTTCCGGATGGACAACTATGCCGTTATCCAGGATCTTTACCTCATCCAGCCAGACAGTGGAATTCATGCAGATTCCGTCACAGTGGGATTTGGCCTTTATCCCATCGGGTGGAGCGTCTATCGGGCTCAAGTAGCCGAGGCCCCATTCAGTAGAACCCCAGACCCTCTCGTCTTCCAGAACATTTCCGGTGAGTTTTGCGCCAACGCGTTCATCGGACTCGGTGTCCGCCGTGATTACTATGGTCTCTCCCGGTTTTAATTTAAACATCTCCCTCATCAATATGTCGGCGGATTTTGCCAGTTCATACTCGTAAAGT
>JAIHAN010000008.1 GCA_020054815.1 Peptococcaceae bacterium
TGCGAGCAGTTGATCCAAGTCTATTTTGACACGGCAACCCAGCGTTTTTCAAGGCTTATTGATAAATTCTGGCCACATTCTTTGGAACTTAGGTTATGGAATTGGAAAAATTATCCTGAAACTGCATAACTACTGTTTGGTACATGAAAATAATTTATTAAGGAGGAGTCAACATTGAAAAAGTATTTTAAATCAATGGTTTTGATTCTGTTATGTGTATCCTTGTTTTTGCTTACGTCTGCATGCGGGCAGTCTGAAAGTAAACCTGGTGTTTCAGACAAAAAGGATTGGCCTAAGGGTATTTCAATTTCATCAGCGCCGCTGGGAGGAACCTTCCACGTGTATGCTACAGCCTGGGCTAGTATAATTAACAAGAATCTGGGTATTGCGACTAATGTAGAAGCAACCGCTGGTCCAATTGCTAATATTCAACTAGTCAATAATGGTCAGTCAGATGTTGGTTTAGTCACAATGGGTCCAGCATATGAAGCATACAATGGAATTGGCTGGACAGATCAAAAGCATCAAAACATAAGAACTATTTTCCCAATGTATGTTAGTTATTTACACTGGTTTGTAGCACCTAATACAAATATAAAAACGGTCGCTGACTTTGAAGGTAAGGTTGTAGGTACTGGAGCAAGGGGAGGAACGCCTGATTATTATACAGTAAAAATATTAGATGATTTAGGTATAAAAGCCTCCCGTATTATTAATAGCTCCTTTAGTGAGTATGCCAATTTAATGGCAGATAAAACTATACATGCTTTCGGTGTCTTTGCCCCCACAGGTCATCCAACTGGGGCAGAAGTTATAAGAACTCAAAACGCTAAAGTGATGGGCTTAGGAGAAAAGTCGAAGGAACTTGCTAAAAAATACGGGATTACAAGTGGAATTATGAAAGCCAAAAGTTACGAAGGACAGACCGAGGATATAGAAACTCTAACTATTTACAGCGCTTTCGCTGTGAATAAAAACCTTCCTGACAGCTTAGTTTACGAATTAGTAAAAACTACTTTTGAACAAAAAACCGAATTGCAAAAAGCAGTAATACAGGCCGCTGAACTAAATTTAGATATAGTACCGGATTCGATAACTGCTGTCCCTTTACATCCGGGAGCAATAAAATACTATGAAGAAAAAGGTGTTAAGCTTCCAAAATCCGCATATCCCCCAGAATATTCGAAGTAAGGAAAGACTATAGTATAAATCCATATTAACCGTTCCACTACTTGTGATTTAAAGATTTGTTATAAGAGCTCTTTGTTTATGTTTAAGTGCAACATTTGTAAATAAAGCCATAATAAACAAAGAGTTCTTTATAACTTAATTGGATTGATTAGCACAAGAGAGGTGAAAAAATGGATACTAATAAGGATATGAATTTAGATGACTTTGAAAGACAACAAAGACAGCTTAGTGGTTTTAATGCAAAGGTAGTGTTTTTGATAGGGCTTACTTTTGGAATTTTTCAAATAATTGTACTTTCTGTATATCCAATAGATCCTTGGGTTTTTAGAGCCCTTCACTTTGCAGGGGCTGGGGCTATTGGCTTTTTAACATATTCTGCAATTAAGGGCAAATCAACGTCAAGACCTACAATTATTGACTTTGTAATGGCTTCATTACTACTAGCCTCAAGTATCTATATAACGGTTAACTATGTTGAAATGCTTGACAGGGTTGGCGTTGCTCCTACCTCATGGGACTTGTTTTTTGGAGCTGTAGCAATATTGTGTTTGCTTGAAATAACTAGAAGGACGACAGGATGGGCACTACCGATATTAGCAGTATTTTTTTTAGGTTATACTTATTTCGGGAAAATCTTTCCCGGAGAACTTTGGCATCGTGGATATAGTCTTGAGAGGATTATAAGCTATATGTTCAGTATGGACGGAATTTATAATATACCTTTGGGTGTCTCAGCTAACTATGTATTTATATTTATATTGTTTGGTGCATTTCTTGAAGTAACAGGAAGTGGGAAATTTTTCATTGACTTATCTTATTCAATTGCAGGTCGTTTCCGTGGAGGACCGGCAAAAGTGGCTGTTATTTCTAGCGCAATGATGGGTTCAATAAACGGGAGTGCTGTTGCGAATGTTGCAAGTACCGGAGCCTTTACAATACCTTTGATGAAAAAAGTGGGGTATAAGGCACAATTTGCCGGTGCCGTTGAAGCTGTAGCTTCAACTGGAGGACAAATACTGCCTCCGGTGATGGGGGCCGGTGCGTTCATAATGGCAGATATTACAGGTATTAGCTATTCAACCATAATTATTGCTGCAATGGTACCAGCATTACTATATTTCCTAGCTGTTATATTTATGGTTGATTTTGAAGCTGGAAAGCTTGGTCTGGTAGGATTACCAAAAAGCGAGCTGCCTGATACACTGAAAGTTCTTAAAGAGCGTGGTTATTTGCTTATACCTTTAATAGTAATGCTTTTATCATTACTTGTCTTACAAAACTCACCAGTTCGTGCTGCTATATTATCAATTGGATCCCTGATTGTATTAAGTTGGTTTACAAAAAGCGAAAAAATATTCCTAAAACAATTCTTTGAGGCAGTTAGTAATGCTATGAAAGGAATGGCATCAATTGCCGCTACTACTGCCTGTGCTGGTATTATAGTCGGTGTTTTTTCTCTGACAGGATTAGGAGCAAAAATTGCATCTTTTGTAATCGCTATATCTGGGGGTAATGTGGCGGTAGCATTATTTCTAGTTATGATGCTTTGTCTTTTATTAGGCATGGGACTACCTACTGTTGCCGCATACGCACTAGCGGCAAGTACAGTCGCACCAGCGCTAGTAGACCTAGGAGTACCGTTACTAGCCACCCATCTCTTTATTTTTTACTTTGCCTGTATATCTACTATTACACCGCCAGTATGTTTATCTGCATTTGCTGGAGCCGCAATTGCGAAAGCTGATCCTATGGAAGTAGGTTGGCAGGCATTAAAACTTGGAAGCACGTCGTTTATTATTCCTTTTATGTTTATGATTGACAGTACTTTATTACTACATGGTGATGTGGCGACCATTATTATTGACATAACCAGTGCAATTATTGGAATTATAGCACTGTCCGCTGGAGTGAGCGGGTTTTTGGCTAATAAAATCAGTGCACTAGAACGCAGCCTTTTTATAATAGCGGCCCTTTTGTTAATGACTCCGCAAATAACAATATCTATTCCAGGGTTTATACTGTTTTGTATTCTTTGCTACTTAAATCTGAAAAAATATAACTTCAAAACAGGAGTTATGCAGTTGATGGAAATAAATAGAAAATGAAAAAACTCCAAAAATATTTTTAAAAAGATCATAATTTTCGACAAAAAAGGCCTTGAGATTTTTGGAAAGCCCTCATAATTGCAAAGGACGGTACTTTTTACCATCACACTGGCGATATGGGTGATATTGATGAGCAAGCTTTGTAAAGCTACTTTCGAGAAAAAAGATCACGGGCGAGGTGCCGGAATTCCGGTACTCAAGACAATCTGGGATTTGTTTGATCTTAAGCATCCTCACGGAAAAAAATCCCCTTTCTCTGCTGGCTCTTTGACAGTTCTGAAAAACGCCATGTCTGGTGCATGAACCTTGTATCGACCCTTGCCGTTTTAAAAAATGGTCTGGAATATCCCATGTTATGGCGCTTTTGGGTTAAAACCGACCGGGAAAATGAAAAACAGACTAAGCTTGACCTGGCCAGAGAGATGCTCTCGGAAATACGTCGACTGAACAATGCCAGACTCTGGGTCGCCATGGATCGCTGGTTTCTGTGTAAAAAGTTCCTATTCTGGCTTATAGCTCAGGGCTTTGATTGGGTTACCAAGGCCAAAAGCAATACGATTCTGTATCGGAAAATCTATGACCCTGTGTCACGTAAAGGACAATACATCAAGCTTAACCCGAAACATTTGCTAAAAGAAGTAGCTTTTTACCCATAGCTGTTATTGCGGCAACTTATGAGAGACCCTTCTTTGCTACGCAACCTGGGAGTCGTGTATCTGGGAAAACTCTTTTAAAGATGAGAACGGTCATCCCGTTATTCGCCTGGGTAATAAGGGTATGCTCTATGTGGAAATGAGGGTAAAAGCCGCCGCTACAGACTACCATTCCCGTTTTGCTCCCGTTATTCCCAATGCGGCGTGGAGACTTGTTTGGGCCATTTCCACACTCAAAGGTGCAAATGAAAAAATACTCATTGAAGGATTTTATGATAAGGTTAGGTCTATTCCTGAAGAAGAATATGGTGCTTTAAAAGACCTGGCAGCCCAGGAAGACAAAATAAGAAAGCGGGCCCAGATAAAGGAATTATTAAACGGGGTAACAGGAATAGACTTTGCCAATCAACTTTTTAATGCGCCTACCTGTACCATTTGCGGGATAGAATCGGGATATACCAAAGAAGGCCAAAAGACAGTACTTCCCTCTACAGCCATGGCTAAGATTGATTTTCGCCTGACCGTGGACCAGGATCCTGAGGAAATTCTTCAATTGCTAAGAAAACATCTGGATAAGCACGGGTTCCAGGATGTAGAAATACATACCTTGAGTACTGCCAAACCGGCCAAGACTCCTATTACTTCACCGTTTGTTAAGGTTGTCTTGGAGGCAGGAGCTTTAGTCTATGACAAACCTTTTGTCATTGAACCAAGTTCCGCCGGGACCGGTCCCCGCTATGTTTTCAGTAGCTGGACCGATATGCCTATTGCCTCTATAGGCCCAGGATATGCAGGTTCTCTTAATCACGCACCTGATGAGAATATTGTCCTGGAAGACTACCGGCAAGCCTTGAAAGGTAGCAAACCAAACTCCTGCTGAGATCTTTGAAAAGTTAGTAAGTTTTATCCGAAAGTTAGGATATGACAATGTTGATATAGAGCTTAAAGGATGTGTAGAACCATCTAAAACTCCAGTCGATACGCCTTACCTCCCCCTTATAGAAGAAGCCACCCGGGAAACATATGGGGAATACATTCTCTATCCCAGTCGCCCCTCTACAGCTCCGGATTACTTATGGACCAATGTTTTGGGCTTACCCGCCATACAAGTACGCTGGGGGGATGCGGACTCGGGGAATCATGCGCCCAATGAACATTTGGCCATTGAAACGTACTTGAAAGGAATTGAGTTAACAAGTCGTGTAATACGCGTTATTGGGGAAAAAGATCTTTAACCTAATAGTGTGACAGCTGGGTGATTCCCGGAGATATTGAACACCAGGCTGAAATTATAGAAGATTCAGTAGTTGTAGAAGTTTTCTCTCCCGTTAGGGAAGATTATCTGCCATAAAATAAAAAACAATACACCCGGTTCAAGATGCCGGGTGTATTGCTTTGATTATAGTTTTTTGCTCTGCCTGAGATGGAGAATGGCTTCCAAAACCCCTCCACCGATGGCCCGGGCTTTATCGGAAATAGTGTAGCAGTATTCCTTTTTGCCCCGGGGGTCTATATCACCGATTTTCATGCCCTGTTTTACGTGGGCCCCCTGGGCAATAATGCCGCGTACGATACCCGTAATAGGCGCCAGTACTGGGCTGCCGTGGACTTCCCCTATGATCTGGTCCTTTTCTACGGAGGAGCCGATCTCTACCAGCCCCTGAAATACTCCTGTCCCAGGAGCCCTGATAATACGTTCTACCGTGAAGCCTCCGATATCTCCGGGAATGCCGGTATCCGGTAAAGCTTCACCCTGGTAGATAACTCTTCCCAGATCATGGCCCCGGCTTGTTTCGATGACGGCATCCACATCCTTACCTGCAGCGAAACCCGGTCCCACACCGATGACAATGGGGGCCTGTCCTCTGTAGGTACCTAAATTACGCTTGGCGATAATGGCATCCACCAGGGCCAGGGGATGAAGCTGTGGGATATGTTGCCCGGAAGGGTCAATTAAAACAGGAATAAATCCTTCCGCCATTTTTTGCATGGCTTCATCAGGTGTGGAAACAAGGAGGGCCGTTACGCCCTCAATGGTTGTTTCCCCATCATAGACGGCCTGGGCAAAGGCTACCGTGCGGCGGATTACAGTAGGTTGGGGTATTTCGAGGATGACAACGGAAAAACCGCTCTGAAATAGGCGATGAGCAATTCCTGTGGCTAAATCACCACCCCCACGGATGATAACGGGTTGAGATGACAAATTGTATCAGCCTTTCTTTATATAAAATTTCTGTTTCTATTATACCTGTTTCGTATGGCTGTTTGGCAGATTTAACGGAAGGGCGGAGTATGGTTTTTAATGGTCCGCAGATATACAAGTTATTTCATAATCTATGTCTTTGTGGGGTTTAAAGAGGTAGGCGAACTTTCCCGGGCAGGGCGTCTTTTTACCGTCTTTTTAATTTTTTCCAGTGTGGGTACAGTGGGCTTATAGTTTTGGCAGTCTAATTATTTTTGTCCTAATTTTCCGTTTTACCTATTGCTTAGAATATAACTATTTCTTTGTACTTGACTTGATAAAGAGGTCCACCGGTCGTCAATCAGGCCCCGGTTTTCAAAAAGGATGTCGGCTATTTCTCCATCTAAGGCACCGCCCCTTACCTGGTTATAAATGATCCTCTCTATCTCTCCCCAGGTGAGAGAGCTGCGATACGGGCGTTCTTCCCGTAACGCTGTGAATATATCCGCCACGGCCACGATCCTGGCTTTTGTATCCAGTTCGTGTGCCCCTTTGTGGAAGGGATATCCTTGCCCGTCAAGTCGTTCATGGTGATAGGCTGCCCACTCGGCTACAGGAAATGAGGGGAAAAGAGGCTTTAACCACCAGTATGTATAGTATGTATGTTGTTTCATGATGCTGAATTCTGCCGCAGTTAACGAACCGGGCTTTTGGATGATTTCCTCGGGAACTGACAATTTCCCGATATCATGGAGTAAGCCTGCCAGGTTAAGCAAGAACACTTCATCTTTGGGGAGCCCTGCCTGTTCCGCCAGGGAACGGGCGATGAGAGCTACACCCTGGGAATGCCTGTGGGTAAAAGGACTCTTGGCGTCAACGACTCTCGCATAAAGCCTGGCCATGTGTGAAAGGTCTTCCGGTTTGATACTCCGGCGGTTTTCAGGCAATTCATCAAGGAGACGCTGGGAGACCCAGGAAGAAGTTAGGTCCATCCAGAGGCTTTCTACCTTTGTCAGATCAGCTACAACAGCCACCAGGTCGGGATCGAAAAGGGAACCCGCGTATTTTTGCAGTTGTTTAATAATATCATTGGACTGCTGTAAAATAAAAATCTTGTCATTAATCAAAACATCAACACGGTCGGCGACATAGATGATACGGCTGGGCAGAGGGATCTGGGTCCCGTAACGCCCGGAGGGATTATTTCCGGCCCAGGTGTCATGATGGGAGAGGACAATATCAGCAGCTTTATCCAGAAAAGGAATACCGGAAAGGAATTCGTAACCTTTTTGACAATGTTCCCAGGGACTTTGGACCTCAAACTGATGAAGGCTTCTTTTTTCGTTCCAGGTAACAGCACCTACATCATGGATAATTGCGGCTGTGAACAAATTGAAAAGATCCTGTTCTTTAAGACCTGCAGCTTTACCAATGTATAATGATAGTAGGGCTACACGTTGGTGGTGTTGCAGCAATCCTTGCGATGAAAAATCAAGACTGCGGGAAAGGTGTACCAGGGAACTGGCCAGGTTAATTTCCAGTGAATGGGCAAATTCCTCCTTCTTGCTGTATAGAGATGTACAGGTTTCCATAAGAATCCCCCCTGCAACAAAGATCATGTTTCCTAGTATCTAATAAGCATCCTGCAAAAGTTTTAGCATGCTGAGAAGAATAATACCAGGAATTACTATTCGACATGAGGATACTTATCCCTTTTTAGAAATGTTGAAAAATCAATAATTAAGAAGAATCATGCAAAAAATAACCCCCCTTGTTTTGAAGAGGGGTTAACTATTCACTATTTCTTCGGCGTTAGCAGGTATTGAGGAAATTTCTTCCGCATCTGAATTATCGTCTAACTGATTCAACTCGGTAGTGGCAGGGTTAAGGAAATCATAAATGCTCACTTTCTTAAAAATGTCCAGGTGATAAAAGACTTCAAAGTCTTTGGCTTTTTTCTCACAGACGGCAATATTTAAATCAGTTAAATTTAATTCAAGGGGAATTCCATTGTCGTCCACTTCCTCAAATTGCCTTTTAATAGGCAGGGCCTTAAAGATCTGGACAAACTGGTCATCATTTAACAGGCGTATGGCGTTATAGGTATCTTTACCGCTAATGATTTTAAGTTCAATAGACTGGGTACTAAAACTGCGTTTGCCGGAGACGAAAACTTCCCCTTTGTATTTCTTGCCGATATAGGCATTTTTAAAGGTGTTGTAAGAGACGGTAACCTCTCCCAGTCTTTTGCTTTTAATCGAAGGATTCTTGCCGGCAGAGGTTTTCCCCACAAGGGAGCCTTCAATTACTTCCCTTAAAGTTATGTAATAGACCGTTTTCCTGCGCAAAATCGTGATATACACCTGAATGGGCTGGCGGAATAGTTCTAAATCTTTAATTAGCATATCGGCCGAATTTATTATCTTCTCGTATTCCTTTCCCAAATCTACGGCCAGCAAAAAGTCAAATTCTAAAAAGGTAACCGTTTCCCATACTTTATACTTTTCCAGAAGCTCCTCCAGGAGGGGAAGGACCTGCTGGACCTTTTCATTGATTATTTCTTCGTATTTAGGTTCCAGGTTGATTAACACCTGGCTCTTTTCTTTAATCTTATAAAGCCTGCTGGTGATATTCATTTGGCAATAATTGATATCGTTTTTAAAAGTAGTATACTGTTCCCAGATCTTCTCCATTTCCTTGATTTTATTATGAATAGTTTCGATTTGTTGGAAATATTCGCCAAAACTGCTTTGTAACGTGCTGAGGCCAGGAGGAGCATTCAGCAAATTTTGCAAATCGATTAACGTTGATTTAAGGCTGTTGAGTTCTGTACTCAGAGACTGGCGGAGTTCGATGGGGAGTTTGCCGGTTTCGCTATAAGTAAGATAGCCTTTTTTCTGAATCTTTTTTAAATCTAGTAAAAGGGACTTTCTGGTCAGATAAAAACTGGTGATAATTGAGCCGCTAATTAAGGCTATGATAAAAAGTACTATGTTTAACATTTACTCGACTACTGCACCACCCTTCTTTTTAACTAATGCTTATCTTTTTTCCTTATTCGCTGTCGGGGGGTAATAAACCTGCGCCAAGATGCGAATTTGTCGAAAAAAGGATAAAAATTCCCAACCCGACGAATGAAGTGCCTGCCCTGGGCTTTATCATAATAACCTTGGCACCAAGGAACAATGAAACGGCCCGTACCTGAAGAGGATACGGGCTTTTCTTTGGTCTCTTTAAAGGAAACAACGCCTTAGATGTTGAATAACTAAAAATGTCTTATTAAATGATGTAAGGAGTGCCTGTAGATGATTCAAGAGATTTCTCCCCAACTTTATAAGCTGAATATACCCCTGCCCAATAACCCTTTAAAAGCCCTGAACTGCTATATTATTAAGGGACCCGAACGCACCCTGATTATAGATACCGGCTTTGCTCGGGAAGAATGCCGCAAGGCCCTGGATGAGGGTTTAAAGGAACTGGGTATTGATCTGCGTCAGACTGATTTGTTTATTACCCATTTGCATGCGGATCATTCCGGCAATATCTCTTATCTGGCCACAGCCAGTACCCGTATTTATGCCAGTAAAGCAGATGCCATAATAATTAATGCGGGTCGTGAAAGCAGCCACTGGGAGGAGATGCGGGTCTATGCGGGAAAGAGTGGTTTTGTCCCCATGGAACTGGAGGGGGCCATTGAGAAACACCCCGGCTATAGATTCGGTACGGAAGGAAATCATGAGATTACCTATATGGCTGAGGGAGACCGGCTTCGGGTAGGGGACTACAATCTTGAGATTGTGGAAACGCCCGGACATACAGGGGGTCACCTCTGCCTCTATGAACCGGAAAAGAAGATATTTTTTTCCGGCGACCATATCCTCTATGACATTACCCCTAACATCGCCCTCTGGTCAGATGAGGAGAACCCCCTGGAAGAGTATTTCCAGAGCCTGGATAAAATAAATAAGCTGGAGATAAATCTTACCTTACCCGGACATCGCAGCCTGATGGCCAGCCCCCGGGAGCGTATTGCCGAACTAAAATCCCACCATCAGAAAAGGCTGGATGAAGTACTGGAAATCCTGAAAGCCGGGACCATGAATGCTTACCAAGTAGCGTCCCGCATGACCTGGGACCTGACCTACAAAACCTGGGAGGAGTTCCCCACACCTCAGAAATGGTTTGCCACAGGTGAGGCCATCGCCCACATTAAGTATCTGGTGGAAAAGGGGCAGGTTACCCAGGGGGAGAAAGACGGGGTAATAGTATATACTTTAGTAAGATAAGAAAGAAGGCAAGCGTACCGCCTGCCGTGGCCATAGATATATCAAGCCCCTGATATGGGCTGTTATAGTTTGGGACTATTGAATTGCATGGAAGAATGGAACTAGGTTAAATCAATGGTTTAAGAAATGCATGGGTTGTGGAGTCTGTGTCTCCACAACCCATGCATTTCTTTTAGGGAAACATCCTTGTTTTAAAATACCCATCTGCACAATAAAGGGCCCCTGCCGGATTGTGAGCCAGGATGCGGTCTTTGGCAACAAGGACTGTGGTAGGCGCATCTGCATATTTAAAGAAGAGGCTGTCATGGCCCACACAGAGTCCGACCACAATATTGAAATCTACTCCGGCATGATTGAGGAGTTTGGCCTGGCTGATGGGATTACACATGGCTTCAAACTGGCCGGGGCGTACTTTATCTTCTTCAGAAATGCCCAGGAAAGACTTTGCTGTCCCGCCGTTCTTGCACACTACGGAGACAACTTCAAAACCGTGGGAACGCAAAATTTTCGCCAGAATCCTGGCTTCTTGTTTAAGCCCAATACAAAAGGCAATACCAAGTTTATGGTAGTCCATGGCCTTAGAGAAATGGATGATTTCCTGTACCCGCGTCCACTGGCAATAGCCCTTGCTTTCCGTGAGGGCGGCCTGACGGGCGAAAAGTAGTATTTCATCACGATATTCCTTTTATATTTCCTCTTGCATGTTTGTCAGACGACCGGGACAGTTTTTGGGTAACTGGTCTGTTCGCCCTTCCCGGCAGCTGAGTTTTTCACATTCTGCACAGGTAAACACTGTTTTTCATCTCCCTAACAATAGATCTTTACGTAAATAAGTTTCTTCATTTTTAGGATATTACCTTTAAAATTTAGAAAGAATTTGATCTTTTCCCCGCAAAAAAATAGGGAAAGCCCTGTGACAGGCTTTCTCTGTTCTCGTAAATATATACGCACTGACCCGGGAACTAGTGGGATCTGGGAAGTCAGAGCAGTACTGCGGCATTTTACTTTACTGTCAACTGCAGTTCGCCGTTTTTTGCCTCAAGGCTGATAGTAGAGCCTGGTGAAGCTTCGCCTTTTACCAGCAACCGGCTTAGGGGAGTTTCTACCTCCTGCTGGATCAGCCTTTTTAGGGGACGGGCCCCGAAGCTGGGGTCATAACCCTTGTTGGCCAGGTAAACTAAGGCTTCCTGGGACCAGGTCAAGGTAAGACGGGCTGTTTCTTTCAGGCGTTTGGCCAAACGCTCCAGCATCAAGGCAGTGATTTCCTGCATGTGTTTGGGTTCCAGGGCGTGGAAGACCACGGTCTCATCTACCCTGTTGAGGAATTCGGGACGGAAGTAGCGCTGCATTAGATTCATGACGGCATTCTTCATCCTGTCATAATCATGAATGCCCTGGCGCTGGAATTCCAGGATTTCCTGGCTGCCGATGTTGGAGGTCATGATGATGACGGTATTTTTGAAGTTTACGGTACGGCCTTTGCCATCGGTAAGACGTCCGTCGTCCAGGATCTGCAGCATGACATTAAAGACGTCGTTGTGGGCTTTTTCAATTTCATCAAAGAGAATGACAGAATAAGGACGGCGGCGGACGGCTTCTGTTAACTGGCCACCTTCATCGTAGCCCACATAACCGGGAGGGGCACCAATGAGACGGGCTACCGTGTGTTTCTCCATATATTCGGACATGTCGATGCGGATCATGTTCCTTTCATCATCAAAGAGGGCTTGAGCCAGAGCCCGGGCCAGTTCTGTTTTGCCTACCCCTGTGGGCCCCAGGAAGATAAAGCTGCCGATAGGCTTATTAGGATCCTTGATGCCGGCCCGGGCCCTTAAGACCGCATCGGCCACGGCGCGTACGGCCTGATCCTGGCCGATCACCCGCTGGTGGAGAAATTCATCCAGGTGGATAAGCTTTTCTTTTTCGCCTTCCATGAGTTTATTTAAGGGGATTCCTGTCCAACGGCTGACCACCCGGGCAATATCCTCTTCATCCACTTCTTCTTTTAGGAGCATGTTGTTCTTTTGCTTGTTGGCCAGCAGTTCTTCTTCCGCTTTTAGTCTTCTTTCCAGGTCATTCATCCTGCCGTATCTTAGTTCGGCCATGCGGTTTAAGTCATATTCCCGTTCAGCTTTCTCGATTTCCAGGCGGGTTTCTTCTATTTCTTTTTTCAGCTGGCGTACCCGGGCGATGGCCTGTTTTTCCACCTGCCACTGGGTGCGCATCACATCGGCTTCTGCTTTTAATTCAGCCAGTTGTTCCTGGATTTTCTGCAGCCGCTCCTGGGATACGGCATCTTTTTCCTTCTTTAAAGCGGCTTCTTCGATTTCCAGCTGCATAATGCGGCGGGTGATTTCATCCAGGGCTGTGGGCATGCTGTCGATTTCCGTGCGCAGGCGGGCGGCCGCTTCATCCATGAGGTCGATGGCTTTATCGGGCAGGAAGCGGTCAGCAATATACCGGTCAGAGAGTGTGGCTGCTGCCACCAGGGCACTGTCCTGGATACGTACCCCGTGATGGACCTCGTACCGTTCTTTTAAGCCCCGCAGGATGGAAATGGTATCTTCCACTGAGGGGGGATTAACCATAACGGGCTGGAAGCGCCGTTCCAGGGCGGCATCTTTCTCCACATGCTTCCGGTATTCATCCAGGGTGGTGGCACCAATGGCCCGCAGTTCACCCCTGGCCAGCATGGGTTTCAGGAGGTTGCCGGCATCCATGGCCCCTTCGGCCGCTCCCGCGCCTACTACAGTGTGGAGTTCGTCGATAAAAAGAATGATCCGGCCTTCAGACTTTTGCACTTCTTTTAAGACTGCTTTCAGTCTTTCCTCAAATTCACCGCGGTATTTGGCGCCGGCAATCAGAGCACCCATATCCAGGGCAATAACTAATTTATTTTTCAGCCCTTCAGGGACGTCACCGGCCACGATTCTCCGGGCTAATCCTTCCACGATGGCAGTTTTACCCACGCCCGGTTCACCAATGAGGACAGGATTGTTTTTGGTGCGGCGTGAGAGAATTTCTATGACCCGGCGGATTTCGTCATCGCGGCCGATAACCGGATCTAGCTTGCCTTCCCGGGCTAACCTGGTCAGATCACGGCCGTATTTTTCCAAAGCTTCGTAGGTTTCTTCGGGATTTTCGCTGGTTACCTGCTGGTTACCCCGGATAGCCTGCAAGGAGGCCAGCAGGGTTTCTCTTCTTAAACCCACCTGGCGGAAAAGGTCTCGAACTTCGCTTTCTCCTTCTTCCAGGAGGGCCAGGAGCAGGTGTTCCACACTGACGTACTGGTCTTTCATATCCCGGGCTTCTTTTTCCGCCCTGGGGAATACTCTGGCCAAACCGCTGCCCAGCCGTAAAGAACCCTCGTAGCCGTGAACGGCAGGGGTACGGGCCAATAAATCCTCGGTCAGTCTCTGTATGGTAAGTAGATTTATCCCGGCATGTTCCAGGAAGCGGGGAATCAGGCCGCCCTCCTGTGTTAAAAGGGCGTAAAGTAAGTGTTTACCGGTAACTTCCTGGTGGTGCCGTGCTGCCGCCAGGTCCTGGGCTGAGGAAATGGCTTCTCGCGATTTTTGGGTATAACGGTTAAAATCCATAGCGCTAACCCCTTAAAGCGGGGTATTCACCTCCTTTTTAACATATCTAATTGTACATAATATTTACGGACCATTGTTTATCCCACCCCTTTCCTTATCTGGGCCAGTTTCCTGTATAGATCAAGTTCTGCCTCGCTTAAAAGGGAGGGAAGGTCAATGCCTACTTCCACATAATGGTCCCCCCGTCCGCCTCCTTTTAATGGCCAGCCTTTACCGCGCAGGCGCAGCTTTTTTCCGCTGTGGGTTTGGGGAGGAATGGTGAGGATGATATCCCCATCCAGGGTGGCAGTGGTTACTTTGTCACCCAGGGCAGCCTGTTCGGGGGTAATAATGACTTTGGACTCGATGTCATTTCCTTTCAGGGTAAAGAGGGGATGGGGCTGGATATTGACTTTGAGATAAAGGTCACCCCGCTGGCCACCTCCTAAACCTTCGCCTCCCTGATTCCTGAGGCGGATCTTGCTTCCGTTCTGGATACCTGGGGGGATCTTTACTTCCAGGGTCTTTCTCCCCGTTGTGTTTCCTGTGCCGCCGCAATAGGCACAAATACCCCTGTCCAGGTGCCCGCTGCCCTGACAGGCGGCACAAATTTCCCTGGAGGTTAGTTGAATGGTTTTTTCACCGCCCCGGTAAGCTTCTTCCAGGGTAAGCTGAAGTTCGCTTTCTATATCCTGGCCGCGCATCTGGGGCTCCCAGCGAAAGCCGCCTCCGGTGCGGCTAGCCCTAGCTCTGCCAAAGAGGATCTCAAAGAAGTCACTGAAACCTGTTGCACCCAGATCCCCATCGTTCCAGGTGTAAAAGTGGAAACCATCCATATCAGGCGGCGGCTGCCATTCCTGGCCATGTTGCCAGTTGGCGCCCAGACGGTCATACTTGGCCCGTTTTTCGGGATCACTGAGAACCTCATAAGCTTCGTTAATTTCTTTGAATTTTTCTTCGGCGGCTTCTTTCTCGCTCCCTGTTTTCAGGTCGGGGTGATACTGGCGGGCTAATTTACGGTAGGCGCTTTTAATCTCCTGTTCCGTGGCCGTACGTTCCACGCCCAGGATTTTATAATAGTCTTTATATGTCGTCATTTATCGTTCTCACCACCTTATGACTTAAGGCTGCCGGATAGACCGGCAACCTTAAGGGAGTAAAGGAAGATCTTATTTTTCACGGTATTCGGCATCAATGACATCATCTGGTCCCGCCGTGCTGGTATTACCGGCGTAGTTTCCTGGCTGGGGATTACTGCCCGTATAGGCGAAGGCTGCGGCAGCCTGCTGCAGGTCACCGGTAAGGGAACGAATACGGTCGATGGCCGCATTTTCTTTGAGGGCAGTCTTCAGATCATTGACAAGCTGCTCAATCCGGGCTTTTTCGTGGACAGGCAGCTGGGTTCCCTGTTCTCTGAGTTTTCTTTCAACCTGATAGACCAGGCTGTCGGCTTCATTGCGAATCTCTACTTCCTGACGGCGTCTTTTATCTTCGGCTGCGTTGGCTTCAGCCTCTCTGACCATCCTGTCTATTTCTTCTTTGGAGAGGGTGGAGGAGCCGGTAATGGTCACAGTTTGCTCTTTGCCCGTAGCCTTATCTTTGGCGCTTACCTTTAAGATGCCATTGGCGTCAATGTCAAAGGTAACTTCAATCTGGGGTACGCCGCGAGGAGCGGGAGCAATACCTTCCAGTTTAAACTGGCCAAGGGTCCGGTTGTCTTTGGCCATTTCCCGTTCGCCCTGCAGAACATGGATGTCTACGGCAGGTTGATTGTCCTCTGCCGTGGTAAAAATCTGACTGCGGCGCACAGGAATGGTCGTATTCCGCTCAATGATTTTGGACATTACGCCGCCCAGGGTTTCTACGCCCAGGGAGAGGGGAGTGACGTCCAGGAGCAGGACATCTTTCACTTCACCGCTGAGTACACCTGACTGAATAGCAGCCCCCACAGCCACGACTTCATCAGGGTTTACTCCCTGATGGGGATCCCGTCCTCCCGTCAGTTCCCGTACCAGCCGCTGTACTGCAGGAATCCGAGTAGAACCTCCTACCAGGATAACCTGGTCAATATCTTTAGCTGTCAGTTTGGCATCAGCCAGGGCCGCCAGTACGGGGCCGCGGGTGCGTTCCACCAGGTGATGGGTCAGGTCTTCGAATTTGGCCCGGGTAAGTTTCATATCCAGGTGCTTGGGGCCTGTAGCATCAGCTGTAATAAAGGGCAGGCTGATCTGGGTTTCGGTAATGGTGGAAAGCTCGATTTTGGCCTTTTCCGCCGCTTCCGTCAGGCGTTGCAGGGCCTGACGGTCTTTACGCAAATCAATGCCATAGTCTTTCATGAATTCCTCAGCCAGCCAGTCGACAATGGCTTTGTCGAAGTTGTCGCCGCCCAGATGGGTGTCGCCGTTGGTGGCTTTTACTTCAAAAACGCCGTCGCCCACTTCCAGGATGGATACGTCGAAAGTGCCGCCGCCCAGGTCATAGACCAGGATGGTTTCATTCTTTTTCTTGTCCAGGCCATAAGCCAGGGCCGCTGCCGTAGGTTCGTTAATAATACGCAGGACATTGAGGCCGGCAATTTTACCGGCATCCTTGGTAGCCTGCCGCTGGGCATCGTTGAAATAAGCGGGCACGGTAATGACGGCATCGGTGATTTTTTCGCCCAGATACTTGGAAGCATCATCAACCAGTTTCTTTAAGACCATGGCGGAAATTTCTTCCGGGGCATAAAGTTTACCGCCGATATCGAAACGTACGGTATCATTGGGACCGGGTACTACCTTGTAAGGGACAAGGTTCCTTTCCTCGGCAACCTCTGAGTAGCGGCGGCCGATAAAGCGTTTAACGGAATAAAGGGTCTTGTCAGGATTGAGGGCAGCCTGGCGTTTGGCCACCTGGCCCACCAGTCTTTCCCCTCCTTCCCTGAAGGCAACCACAGAGGGAGTTGTTCTGGACCCTTCTGCATTGACGATCACTGTAGGTTTACCGCCTTCTAATACTGCCACAACTGAGTTGGTTGTACCCAAGTCAATACCTACTGCTTTTCCCATAATAAAAACCTCCTAATAACATATATTAATAATTATTACTAAATTGACCAAACTTGACCTTAATTTTATTATCGTATTTTTGATATTTTTGAGCAAAGGTCAGAATAGGTCAGGATACAACCAGAAGGGTTATTTTCTCAAATCTACTTAATTTACGTTGTATTATCTCACTCAATTATTATTTTTTGTCATCATTTAGCATTTTTAACCAAGACTTTTCCGGGGAAATTTTAAAAGCCAGTGTGGGCATTAAAAAAACTATCTGCCTGGTCAAAGAAGTCCTGACCAAAGATTTGGAACACTCTTTTGACAGCAAGAAAAATTGTCGGAACCGTGTAGAATTACAATTGTTTTTACACGGTTTTTCTTTTGGTTATAACTTAGTTCAGGTGCCTCTTATCTTAGCTAAGTTATTAATTGTTAGATTGAAAATACCGAGGTAAAATTGAAGTATCTTACATAAATTAGTTCTTGTTATCTATCGAAAAGTAGTAAAATAGAGGAGAAATTTGACTGTAAAATAGGAGATGGATGTTTGTGGAGAAACTGCTGGTAAACTATGATGGTCCTTTAGGCTGGCTAATTTTCAATAATCCCCGGAAACGTAATGCGCTAAATTTAGAAATGTGGCGGGGAATACCTGAAATTATCCATAAATTCAACGAAGACGAAAACATCAGAGTTATCATACTGAGAGGGGCCGGGACAGAAGCCTTTGCCTCCGGTGCCGATATCTCCGAATTTGGCGAGTTACGCAGCAGCCTGGCTACCTCTGAGCGTTATAACCGGGCAACGGAGGAGGCCTTCTCCGCCATAAAATCGTCGGCTAAACCGGTCATTGCCATGATTCACGGGTTTTGTGTTGGCGGCGGATGTGCCATTGCTTTACAGTGTGATTTGCGGGTGGCTTCAGAAGAGGCCAGGTTTGGCATTCCCGCTGCAAAACTGGGAATTGCCTATGGATATGAAGCTGTAAAACAACTGGTAAATGTAGCCGGTGCCCCCTTTGCAAAAGAAATGTTATTTACAGGACGTGTTTACGATGCGGAAACGGCACTCCGGATGGGATTAATTCATCATAAGGTTCCCACTCTTGAACTTGAAACCTTTACCCGGGAGTATGTCCTCACTATTGCCCGTAATGCGCCACTGACCATCCGTTCCGTTAAGATGGCTGTGGAGGAATACCTAAAAGAGCCGGAGTTAAGGGATTTACACAAGGTAGAACTAGAAATGGCCAGGTGTTTTGACAGTCAAGATTACCAGGAAGGCTACAGGGCTTTCTTAGAAAAACGCAAGCCCAGGTTTCAGGGCAAATAAAAGTGGCCGGTGAAATACCGACCACTTATTTTTTACCTAAAACAAAATACAGGTCTTCATTATCCTTTTTATCTATTACTTTGAAGCCTACTTCTGTGAGAAGAGCCTCCAGGTCTTCGGCAGGAGGTAAGCCATGGGAAATCAAGCTCCGGCCAAGTTCCTTGTGCCTCTCATTTATGGTCTCCCGGCTTTCCGAGTGACAGATTAAAAGGAGACCGCCATCTTTTAAGTACCCTTGCATAGCCTGAAGGGTTTCCCAGGGATTGATAAAATGAGGAAAAACCGAGTAGCACACAATTGCGTCAAAACTTTGGGGAGGAAAAGAGGCCTTGGTAACGTCGCCTGCAATAAACTGGATGTTGGGATGGGGAAATTTGGCTTTGGCTTTTTCTATCATTTTTTCGGCCACATCAATAGCGGTTATCCGTCCTGTTTCGCCAACCAGCTTCAGGAGAAAAGGCAATAAGATTCCCGTGCCTGTTCCCACATCCAGTACGGAAGCGCCGGGGATTAAACAAAGTTTGCTTAAAAGGTTTTGGATTTTTTCAGGGTTATGGTTCACAATATTGTCCCATTGGTCTGCTTTATTGTTGAAGAAATTACGATTAAGTTCTACTGTCATCATTATCCTGCTCAACTCCGGAATTTTTTCTGCAATCCTTACAGTAACCGTATATTTCGATGCGGTGTTCTGTGGGTAAAAAATCTGTAGATTCCCGCAACGTCTTTTCTAACTCGCCCAGGGGGCAGTAAGGTAATCGTTCTGTCTTATGGCATGACTTACAGATCATATGATGAAGGTGAGATTCCGGTCCCCGCAGCTTAAATTTTGCCCCGTCGGCGAAATTCAGCTTTTCGATGAGCCGGCTCTCTACTAAAATTTCCAGATTTCTGTAGACCGTTGAGAAATTTATCTTTGGGCTTCGGCTTCGTACCTGATCATAGATTTCGGCAGCATTAAGAAATTTATCTTCAGAGCTGCAAAAAACAGAAATGATGATTTTACGGGCAGGTGTTAGTTTAAAGCCTTTATCTTTAATTGTATCGTAAATAAATTCTATTTTCGCAGGCATCGTTTAACTCCTGATATTGATGTGATGTTTTTATTCTAACAAATACCGACCAAAATTAAAATCCGGTATGAACGAGTGTTCTTTGTACCACGGGACAAGTGGCAACTTGGCTTCTATTTCGCCTACGGCCTGGTACAAGGCAAGTTTTCTTTGCACTTCTTGCCTAAAAGGACAAGAAGAAGAATCATGACCGAAGTGACCACAATGGTACCGCCGGGAGCCAAATCGAGATAAAAAGAGGTGATTAAGCCAATTAATACAGAGGTAATACCAAAAAGATTGGCCCATATCAAGGTAACCTTAAAACCTTTGCCAAGCAGGATACTAGTGGCTGTAGGGACAACCATGAGTGAAGAGATAAGCAGGGCTCCCACAATTCTTAAACCCAGAGCAATAATGGCCGCTGCCAGCATGATAATAAGATAGTTGAAAAAGTTAACCGGGATTCCGGCCAGACGGGCGCCTTCTTCGTCAAAGGTCAGATAGAATAATTCCCGGTAATACCGTGCAACTAAGCCTAGAGCGACAAGGGCCAGAATACCTATTAAAATAACTTCTTCATTTGTTACGGACACAATACTGCCGAAAAGAAGGCTGGCCAGGGTTGAATCGGAAGCGCGTACTATTCCCATCAGGATAACGGCAGTCCCTAAACCTCCCGCCGTAATGATAGCGAGAGAGACTTCTCCATAATATTTAAAATAGCGCCGCAGTTTCTCCAGGAGTATAGACATCAGGATAGACATAACCAAGGCAAAAGGGAGAGGACTAATACCCCAGAGTATGCCGCATAATACTCCAGATAAAGAGACGTGGGACAGGGTTTCCCCTACCATGGAAAGACGGCGGAGAACCAGAAAAAGGCCAATGGTAGGACATAGGATGCCCACCATAAGACCGACAACTAAGGCTTTCTGCATAAAGGTGTATTGTAAAATTTCCAGCACGGCTACACCACTTTCAAATCTTCTTTAGCGAGTTCTTTTCCTTTCCCTTTAGAGATATAGAAAAAACGGGAGGCATGGTCAAAAACCGGGGATATGTCATGGGTGACCATAACGATGGTTAGTCCCTCTTTATTGAGATTAACCAGTAAAGACAGGAAGTCCTCCTGGGCTTCCGTATCCAAGCCCGTAGTAGGTTCATCAAGGAAGAGGATTTGGGGGTCGTTGATTAGGGAGCGGGCGATCAGCATCCGCTGAAACTGGCCGCCGGAAAGGGACCCTATCAGGGTGTCCTTTTTTTCCAGTAAGCCCACTTTTTTCAAGACAGAATTGACTAATTCCCCGGTCCTTTTTTCTCTAATAGGGACCTGCAGTTTAACAATTTCCTCGACTGTGGCCGGAAAACCGGGGTTAAGCAAAGTAGATTTCTGGGGGATATAATTGACAACTGCCCTGTTAATTTCTATAGTACCTTTCTGTGGTTTTAACAAACCCAGCATCAGTTTAAGGAGAGTAGTTTTGGCAGCTCCGTTAGGGCCCAAAATTACCAGAAATTCCCTGCTGTAAACCGTAAGGTCGATATTTTCCAGAACAAAAGGCCCTCCCGGATAGGCAAAGGAAACGTGGTTTAAGGTAATAAGGGGTTTCATGGCTGGTACTCCAAAGCGGTTTTTAAGCTTTCCAGGTTTTCCCGCATAATGCTGAAATAATCTTTACCATGCTGTAAGTCTTTCTCTGTAAGTCCACCTACGTCATTTAAAACCAAAGTTTGTGTTTTTGTTTCCCGGGCGATGGTTTCTGAGATTTTGGGGCTTACCAGAGTTTCAAAAAAGATGTAATTGATCTTATTCTTCTTTACGATGTTTACGATTTCCTTTAACTTTCCCGGTGCAGGTTCTGCATCAGCATTTAGACCCATCACAGGGATTTGTTTTAACCCGTAATCCCGGGCTAAATAAGCAAAAGAATCATGGGAAACAACAATCTCTTTTTTCTTGCATTTAGCCAAAGTTTCTTTATACTCACGGTCTAATTTTAATAATTCGTCTTTAAACTGTTGATAATTTTTTTCATAGTAATCTTTATTGGCCTCGTCTACTTGAACCAGGGCCTCTAAAATCTTTTCTCCCTGTTTGATGGCATTATTAGGACTCACCCAGGTATGGGGATCGAAACCAGTATCAGCATGCTCTATCTCGTGATCATTCCCATGTTCATGCTCGCCTTTAATCAAGTCAAGGCCGCTACTTGTTTCCACCAGGATTAAGGGACTTCCCTTGAGGGTTTCTTTTACTTTGTCTATATAATGTTCCATGCCGGCACCGTTATAAATAAAAAGTTTTGCTTTAGTTAGTTCAGCCAGCAATTTGGTAGAAGGTTCAAAGGAATGGGGTTGGGCTCCCGCCGGAACTATATTTATGACCTCAACCTTATCACCGCCGATTTTTTTGGTGAAGTCATACATAGGGTAAAAGCTGGTATACACCGTTAGCTTAGCCGGGGGTTGGGGCCCTTTATTTGCAGTAGAAGCTGGTTGTTTGTTGCATCCCGTCAAACTAAAAATGAGAAGAAGAGATAAAAAAAATGACAGAATAGAGCGTGCTTTCATAACTTACCTCCAAATGCAAATTATTAGCATTTGCATTTATTATAAACCTAGGTTAAACTTAAAAGCAAGGGTTTATGTGTTAATAACTGGAAGTAGTAATATTCTTATTTTTTCAAATTGTTATTGGTGAAAAAGAATAACTTGCAAAATCCTGCATAGTTATGTAACATATACTTGAAAAAAACTTTATACATTATCTGTTAGGTGCCCTTTCAGGGAGAATAGGGAAACCGGTTAAAATCCGGTGCGGACCCGCCGCTGTAATCGGAGACGAATCCCCAAAATGTCACTGTCCGGCACTTAACTTTATGGTTAGTAATATAGTTACTACCACTAAGTTAAGTGCAGGGTGGGAAGACGGGGAGGAGGATGACACGAGAGCCAGAAGACCTGCCTAACGGGAAGCCTGCTATCTGGGGAACAGAACAGGCTTAAGCGGACTAAGTCTTTGAGGCGGGTTACAGTCCCTTAGCGCAGCTAAGGGATTTTTCTTTTGTTTCGGAGGTGATGGATATCAAAAGACCAACATTATTTTGGGGGATTAACTTAAGGGAGGTATAATAGTGAAAAAATCATTGATAGTTTTATGGTTTGTTTGCTTTTTGCTCATACCCAAAAAGACTTATGCCATGCATATCATGGAGGGTTTCCTGCCTTTAAATTGGGCAATTCTCTGGAGTTTATTTAGCTTACCTTTTTTATATGGAGGGCTCCGTTCAATCGGCAAAGTCACCAGGGACAATCCTCAGCTTAAAATGCTTTTGGGTGTGGCAGCTGCTTTTACTTTTGTACTTTCCGCTTTAAAACTTCCTTCTGTTACAGGAAGCAGCTCCCATCCTACCGGGGTTGGACTGGGTACTGTATTGTTCGGTCCCATGGCCATGAGTGTTATTGGCTGTATTGTCCTTATTTTCCAGGCTTTGCTCCTTGCCCACGGAGGTATCAGTACCCTGGGAGCTAATACCTTTTCTATGGCTATAGTGGGACCCCTTGTTGCCTATGGTGTTTACAAGGCAACAAAAAAAGCAGGGATATCTCAGGGCATTGCTGTTTTTCTCGCGGCTGCTTTTGGTGATTTGGCAACCTATGTTACTACTTCTTTACAGTTAGCCCTGGCTTTTCCTGATCCTTCAGGAGGTATAGCGGCTTCCTTCGTGAAATTTGGCAGTATTTTTGCCCTTACCCAGGTTCCCCTGGCTATAGTAGAAGGTTTACTTACGGTAATGGTTTATAATTATCTGACAGTCTACAGTCAAAGCGAGCTCCAAGAATTGGCCCTGTTGAGAGGAGATGTGCAGCATGACCCTGGCGCATAAAAATCTTTTACTTATTTTTGCTGTTGTTGTCTTAACGATCATGCCTTTAATTATGATAACGGACTCCGAATTTGGAGGGGCCGACGGCGCTGCCGAAGAGGTTATTCTTGAGATTAAGCCGGATTATCAGCCCTGGTTTTCTTCCCTGTGGGAACCGCCGGGAGGAGAAACGGAAAGCCTGCTTTTTGCCCTTCAGGCTGCCATTGGCGGTGCCTTCTTAGGGTATTACTTTGGGGTGAAAAAAGGGCAGCGGAAAGTGATTTAACCCTAGTTTAAAGGAATTGTTCACCCGGCGTAGATCTTTGCCTAGAATTGCGTGGTTAATAATATCATGCATGGGGTAAAGAAAAGCGCCTCTCTTATGCTCGGATGGTATAACCAATCTCCGCATGACGCTGGATTTGTCCCCATTCGTAGGGAGATAGGAAATAATAATAATAATATCTATTTCCGGGTATAACTGCAGGAAGAGGCAGTGATAGCCCAATAAAAAACGAGAATGCCAACAAGCATTCTCATTTTTTCTATATATTAGATATCGTTTTATTTTAAATAGGACATTGGATTCTGCGGTTCCCCGTTAACCCTCACTTCAAAATGCAGATGGGGGCCGGTGCTCCAGCCAGTACTGCCTACCCGGGCGATAGCTTGACCTTTTTTCACTTGCTGTCCCGGTGTTACTAGGGCCGCCGAGGTATGGGCGTAAAGAGTTACAATGTTGCCGCCATGACTTACCATTACCACTCTGCCGTAGCCGCCTCGCCAGCCTACTTCAATAACCTCGCCGTTTTCCGCAGCCACGATGGTGGCGCCCTGGGGAGCCCCTATGTCGACCCCCGTGTGGAGACGGTTCGTTTTCAAGATGGGGTGTCTTCGCCAGCCAAAGGGGGAGGTGATTCGGGTATAACCGGGCGTTGGCCAGGCTAACTTACCGCTGCCCAGGTATTTTCCTCCTGCCAGTTTGCTCAGTTCGGCGGCGATTCTGTTGGATTCGGCTTCCAGTTCATCCAGAGCCTGTTCAATAGCGGCCTTGTCTGATTGAATGTCTTTCAGAATTTCTTTCTGACGGGAACTGGCAATTTGAAGCTGATGCTTCTTTTCATTCTGGTCGGCCTGCAGTTTAACCAGGGTTTCTTTTTTCACCAGAACTTGGTTTTGTTTAGCCTGGTAAAATTCAATCTCCTCTTTAACGCTATCGATTAGTTCCATATCATTTTCCGCGATGCGGCTCAATAAGTCCCAGCGGGTTAGAAAATCCGTAATACTGGCAGAATTAAGTAGGACTTCCAGGACATGGACATCGCTCTGTTCATAAAGAGCCCTTAAGCGCTCTTCTAGAACCTTGGTATTTTTTTCAAGATTAACCTGAGATTTATTTAGTTCACTTTCAAGGTATTTTAACTCTTTTTCCGTTTTCGACAGTTTGCTTTCTGTGGTTTGTAATTCTTTTTCCGTAGAAGAAAGTACATTGTTTATGTATTTAAGTTCCAGCAGGTTCTTGCGCTCTTCTTTTTTCTTCTGTTGGAGAAGTTGTTCCTGCTCCTTTATCTTTTGCTCAATCAGTTCCTGGCGTTTTTTCAAGTCCAGTTCCGCTGCTCCTGCGGTCACAAAAAGGCTTGTCCCTAAAAAGAAAGACAAAACCAAAGCGGTTCCTTTTAACAACCCCGTGTATTTTCTCATCATTGCTGCTCCTCCCTTTTATGCCACTTAAGTTTCTTCGACATAAACGAGGAGAATCCTGCCAAAAAAACTCATTTTGTGCAATTGTAATATTTTACAGCAATACGTACTTTTCTCGGGGTTACGAATATAATTACACAAAGAATGATTAGAGGCAGGTGCGGAAGGATGAACAATAGGGAATGGAAAAGACCCCGGAACCTGACCATAGGCGCTCTTCTAGCTGCCTTGGCCGTAGGATTTCAGGCTTCACCTCTTTATCTTCCTTTTGTGGGTATTTCTTTTAGCTCACTAAGTACCCTGCCTATCGCTTTGGCAGGTTATATGGAAGCAATGACTGGCCTTTTGGCTTACCTGGTAGCGGGGTTAATCATGATTACCCTCAGTGTACCCCAGGCCCTCATTTTTTTTCTTTCCTCGGGACTCCTGGGTCTCTGCCTGGGAATCCTGATGAAAAGTAAGGCACCTTTCCTGGTGGTGGTAGGAGTCTCTGCTTTCCTACTTTCCCTGGGAATTTTAATTCTTGGTTCCCTGCTGGGTATACCTGTGTTACCCTGGCTTACAGGAGTGAGGAGGGCTTTACTGATACCCGTCACCCTATGTTTAACCCTGCTCTACAGCGCCATCTGGGTGCCGGTCCTGGCTGCTGTTATCGTAAGAGTAAAAACTTATCTTTAGGCTGCTTCACATGGTTTCCCTGGAAGGATGCACTGAAACCTCTCCTCACTGATCAGGAGTTTATTGCAGGGATCGGTAATTGTTATTCCGACGAGATACTCTTTGCGGCAGGGATCAGGCCTGACCGTAAAGCTAATGAACTGGACAGGGAGGAAGTTTCTCGCCTGTATTCTGCCATTCCCGGACCCTGGAGGAGGCTATTCGAAACGGCGGTTATATGGATAAACCTTTCCGGCGGGACGATGATTTTACAGGAGGACATAACAACCATTTGAAGGTTTATGATCGGGAAGGCCAGCCTTGCTATTCCTGTAATGATCTGGTTCGCCTTATACAAATCTCGGGTAGAAAAAGCTTTTTCTGTCCTGTCTGTCAGAAGTAATACCTTCTCTTTTTCATATAGATGAAAGCATGGTCGTGGGGGCACGACCATGTTTTCGTTTATTGTGAGATAAAAGCAGGGAAAAACAAAGGATATTACCTTTTGAAAATTCTTTGGGCTGTAATAACCTTCGCTAACTTTAAGTCTTCATTATAGAGTTTAATGACATGGATACCTTCTTCTATGCGAGGCCTTTGAAAGGACTTATAAAGGGATTTGATTACATATGTAGGCACTTTCCGTTCCCTTTCACTGTTTCTGACCAGTGCCGTTTGAAGGGGAGTGTTTACCCAGTGTAAGATGATCTGGGCCTGGTATTTCTGGCCCAGCTTAATAAAACTTCTCCGTTTGACAGCAGTCAGGTTGGTTGCATCAAAAATTACATTTTTACCTATGGAAAGCAGGTAAGCAATAATCTCTTTAGCAAGAGCAAAGACCAATTTATCATGTTGGACAACAGCTTCATCGTTCCAGAGAAACTTGCGCAGGTTATCAGTGGACACGACATATCCCTGCAGGCGACTGCCTAAAGTTGATTTGCCGCTGCCGGGAATGCCGCATAAGATGTGTAACTTCACCGGTTATCACCTATTATATTGGGGACATTCCTCTCTTTTGATAAATACCTATGCTTCAGCAGGTGTGTCCCCTTTCCTTATATATACCATTATCATGTGTTATTTGATAAGAATTAAAAAGTGTACGAAAATGTTTTATTATATCAGTATAAGCAATAGAAAAGGAGAAGGATGATATGATTAAATCTCCACACTTGATGCTGGTCCTGGCTACCCTTTTTTGGGGTGGCAACATTGCTTTAGGGAGAGCTGTTACCGGTAGTATACCGCCGCTGACCCTGTCATATCTGCGCTGGACGGAGGCTTTCCTCATCTTTTTACCCCTTGCTTGGCGTGAGCTAAAGGAACATAAAGATATCCTCCTCGCCAACTGGCCTGCTTTTGCCGCCCTGGGTTTAACAGGAATTTTAGGTTTTAATATGTGTGTTTACCTGGCGGTTCAGTATACCACTGCCACCAATGCCGCTTTAATCAATTCTTTTTCTCCGGTCGCTGTTATCCTGTTTAGTTTTATTTTCTTTAAGGAAAGGATTACCTTAAGACAACTGGGAGGTATTATCCTTTCTTTTGCGGGTGTAGTTTTGATTATTGCCCGGGGGGAATGGGAAAATCTTATAGGCTTAACCTTTAATAAAGGTGACATCATCATGCTGGTGGCTGTACTGCTCTGGGCAGTTTATTCCATGGTATTAAAGTTAAGAGGAAAGGTAGCGCCGCCGAAAGCCGTTTTTGCCGCATCTATTTTGGGTGGACTTATTTTTACCTTTCCTTTAGTCATCTATGAAAACTACACGGGTGGGATGGGATGGATTACCAATCTGAAACCGTATCATTACCTTAGCCTACTCTATTTCGGTATCTTCCCCACTATACTGTCTTTCCTTTTCTTTAATAAAGCAATGTTGGAACTGGGTCCTAACCGGGCAAATATCTACCAGAACCTGGTCGTGGTTTTCGCTTCCTTATTCGGTATTTTGTTTTTGCAGGAAAAACTTATTTATGCTCATCTCCTGGGCGGTGTTCTCATCATTACCGGGGTGTATTTGACTTCGCAGATGGGGAAAGCACAGGCAGATAAAATTACAGTGAAATACTAAAAGGGAATGGATGCTCCACGTTAGGCATCCATTCCCTTTTTATAAGATTAATAGTTTAAGGTTTATTTCTTATTTTTGCCCATAACTCATGGCTAACAGTTCCACAGGATGGAGTATTTCTACGGGCACATTAAACTTCCTGGCACCCAGGGCCAGCTGCATGCGGCAGCTGGGACAGCCCACAGCCAGGGTGTCCGCTCCTGTAGCTTTAGTGTTTGCCATTTTGTGCTCCAGGATTTTCATAGACACTTCGGGGTTTTTAATGTTGAAGGTGCCGGCGCCCCCGCAGCAGCGATTGGCATCAATCATTTCCCGGTATTCCACCCCCGGCAGGGATTTTAAGAGTAGACGGGGTTCTCTGGTAACTCCCATGGTCCGGTTAAGATGGCAGGAATCATGGTAGGTGACGGTCCTGTTAAGGGCCAGGGAGCCAGGTTTGATTCCGGCATCGTTGACCAGGAATTCCGTGATATCCCGTACTTTGCCGGCGAATTCCTGGGCCTTGGACTGGTCTTGGTCTTTTAGCCAGTGAGGGTATTCCCTGAGGGCACTGCCGCAGGAACCGCAGTCGGTAAGGACGGCTTCCACATCATAGGTAGTAAAAATATCCAGGTTTTTCAATGCCAGTTCCCGGGCGGTATCCATGTCGCCGGAAGAGTAGTGAGGCAATCCGCAGCAGTATACCTTGGGAACAATGACCTCATAGCCGTGGGCTTCCAGCATCCGTACAGCCGTTAACCCGACCTGGGGAGAGACCAGGTTGGTCATACAGCCCACAAAGTAGGCCACTTTTTTTCCGCTACCTGGTTTGGCCTTATACTGTTCCCAGAAAGTCTTAGACGGCAGGGGTGGGAGAATTTCTTCTTTTTCTTTGAGGGAATGAGGCAAGAGCTTCGTTAAAGAGAGATTCCTGGCCAGACCCAGGGAGGCAAAAACAGTTTCCATGACAGCCGGATTCTTTAAGCCCCAGCGCAGGGCCAGGTAGTAAACCAGGGGTAATCCCTGGTCTTTTACGAACTGGGCCCGGGCTGCCGCTACTATTTTATCGGTGGGAATTTTATTGGGGCAGCTTTCGGCACAGGCCTGGCAGCCTAAGCAGAGGTCCATGAATTTTCTTAGGCGGGGGGTTAACTGGAGATTCCCTTCCAGCAGTTCACGGGTCATGCGGATTTTTCCTCGGGCTACGGTACCTTCGTGCCTTTCTGCATGATAGACGGGACAGAAGCCCAGGCAGATGCCGCAGCGCAGGCAGCGTTCAGTTTCATCTTGGTATGGTTTAATGTACTCATTATTCATGATCTTCACCTAAAAGGACAACTTTACCGGGATTTAAGATATTAAGGGGGTCAAAGGCCTTTTTGATGTTTTGCAGTACTTCCACTCCTGTTTCGCCAAACTCCCAGGGAATATATTTTCTCTTGGCGATACCAATGCCATGTTCACCGCTCAAGGTACCGCCCAGTTTGAGGGCAATGGCAAACATTTCATCAATACATTTTTCTACCCTGGCCACTTCCTCGCTGTCCCTTTCATCAAAGAGAATAGAGGGATGGAGGTTGCCATCTCCTGTATGGCCCAGCATGGGTATCCGCAGGTTGTACTTTTTACCCAGTGCTTTAAATTCCCGGACGGCATTGACCAGCTCGCTGCGGGGAACGGTGGCGTCCTCCGTAAAGATGGAACGGGTACTCTGGGTGAGACAGCCGAAGGATGCTTTGCGACCGGCCCAGAGGGCAGCCGCTTCTTCGGGAGTCTGGGCAATCCTTACTTCTCTGCCGCCAAATTCCTTACAGATTTCCTCTATGCGGCTGATGTCTTCGTCAACCTCGCGGGGTTTACCGTCAACTTCAATGAGGATGGCAGCCTCGACGTCAGTAGGGAAGCCCACATGCTTGGCATTTTCGATGAGGACCAAATTGTCCTGGTCCATTAGCTCCAGGGTCGTTGGGACAATTCTTCGCTCGATGATACCGGCAACTGCGGCCGCTCCTTCTTCCAGGGTGTTAAAGATAGCCAGGGCGGTGCGTTTGGCCTGGGGCAAAGGAATCAGTCGGAGAATGATTTCGGTGACGATACCCAGGGTACCTTCGGAACCCACGAAAAGCCGGGTCAAATCGTAGCCGGAGACATTTTTGATGGTTTTGCCCCCTGTCCTGAGAACACGACCGTCAGCCAGGACAATTTCCAAACCCAGAACATAATCCTTGGTCACACCATACTTGAAACACCTGGGACCGCCGGCGTTGGTAGCGATATTCCCCCCGATGGTACACATGTTCATGCTTTGGGGGTCAGGAGGATAAAAGAGGCCCTGGGCTTCCACAGCCCGGTGCAGGTCGGCAGTAATGACGCCGGGCTGGACCACGGCGACTAAGTTCTTGGTATCAATCTCCAGGATCCTGTTCATCCTGCTCATATCTATGACGATAGAACCCTCGCTAGGCACGCTGCCTCCGGCGAGACTGGTACCTCCTCCCCGGGGAATAACAGGTGTTTGGTATTTGGAAGCAATCTTTAAAATTGCCTGCACATCTTCCCTTTTTTCCGGCACTGCTACGGCCAGGGGCTGACAGATATAGGGGGAAGAATCGTAGGAATAGCACACCAGGTCTTCTTTTGCAGTGAGAACCTTGTGTTCTCCCAGCGATGCTTTTAGTTTCCGTATAGCGTTAACAGAATCCATGAATATTACTCCTTCCGTAAAATCCTGATACGTTTTTAACCGCTTTTGTTCTTATTGTAAATGTCTTAATTTATGATAACAAATTTTTAATCTACAAACGATAGTAATATTTTTGAATGTAATTGCCTTTGGAGTTGAAGCTGTTGTATTATTCTTAATAATCACCTATTAAGTTTAAGGGGATGATGTTATGGAGTTAGTTACTTTCGGAGAAACAATGGTTTTATTTAATCCCGATTCCACAGGGCCTTTGAGATACGTTCATACTTTTAGCAAATCTATCGCCGGTGCCGAATCCAATGTAGCCATTGCCCTGGCCCGCCTGGGTCATAAGGTGGGGTGGTTTTCCAAGTTAGGCGATGACGAGTTTGGAAGATATATCACCTCTGTCATCAGGGGTGAGGGAGTAGATGTTTCCAGAGTCGTGTATGATGCACAGAGAAATACAGGATTATTATTTAAAGAAAGATTCTCCCATGTCAATCCTAATATTTATTACTATCGAAAAAATTCGGCGGCAAGCGGGCTTGTTACAGGTGAAATTGATTTTGACTATATCAGGAGTGCAAAAATACTACATGTGACGGGTATTACTTTGGCCTTATCTGAGAACTGCCGAAAAGCTGTCTTTGATGCCGTAAGAGAAGCGAAAAAACATAACGTCCAGGTTTCTTTTGACCCTAATATCAGACTAAAGTTATGGAGCATCGACCAGGCCAAACCGGTTTTACTGGAAATGGCTAAATTGGCGGATATAATCTTTCCCGGAGTGGATGAAGGTAAAATCTTACTAAACACGGATGAACCGCGGCTGATAGCCGGTACGCTTCACGAAATGGGCTGTGGAACAGTGGCAGTGAAATTGGGCAAGGCCGGCTGCTATGTTTCCCAGGGAAAAGAACAGCATTTTATTCAAGGTTTCGTTGTGGAAAAACCGGAAGATACTGTAGGTGCAGGCGATGGCTTTGCCGCCGGGTTCTTATCGGGGATACTGAAAGGGCTAAGCCTTCAGGAATGTGGGGAATTTGCCAATGGCGTGGGGGCTATGGCCACGCTGGTCAAAGGTGATATGGAAGGATTTCCAACACTGGCCCAGGTGCTAGATTTTATGGGTAAAACCACATACGTGGACAGGTAATTCAGCGATAGGTGCGATCGATAACAAGATTGCACTTATTTTTTTAAAATAAGCAGGAAAGAGCGGATTTGTGTCGTATATAGTTAACGACAACCTATGAAATCGATTGCAGAAATCGATTTCAAAAAAAGACAGTGACATACGCTTTGCTCAGGGAGGTGATAAATATGCCTACGCTCAAAGATGTGGCAAAACTGGCGGGTGTATCTACCAGTACAGCCAGCCGGGTCCTCACGGGTGCTGCTAATGTCAATGAGGCTACAAAAGCACGGGTTATGGAGGCTATTGAGAAGTTGGGCTACCAAACCAACTTTGTGGCCAAGAGTTTACGTCAGAGGCGCACCGGTACACTGGCTCTTTTAATACCTAATATCCGGAACCCTTTTTATTCTATCGTTACTAAAGGAGTTACGGCTGTAGCCAAGCAGCATGGTTATACTGTAATTTTGGCCGATTGCGACGATGACCTCCAGCATGAAGTGGAGACCATCAACAGACTGAAAAACCGCTGGGTTGATGGCTTTATCATAGCCACCACCAGTGAAAAGAATTATGACCACCTGCTGGCCTTGCAGGATAGTAAGATACCGTTAGTGTTGCTGGTGAGGAAAATAGACCGGGAAATCACCTCAGTGGTAGTGGATGACTACCGGGGAGGGTACCTTGGTACCGAGTACCTGCTGCAAAAAGGCCACCGCAGAATAGCCTTTATCGGGGGAGATTTGAATTTAAGTTTCAACCGTAACAGGTATTTGGGTTACCTGAAAGCCCTCAAGGACTGGGGGGTGGAAAAGGATGAGGAGATCATCATTACCCGGATTATTGGCCATGAAGGGGGCTACCAGGCTGTGAACGAACTGCTTTTATTGGAAAAGAAGTTTACGGCTGTCCTTTGTACCAATGACATTAAAGCCCTGGGCGCTATGCGGGCTATTTATGATGCGGGGCTCAGTGTACCCCGCGATATTTCCGTGATGGGTTTTGACAATTTAGATCTCTCCGCCCTGAGCATTCCCGCTTTAACGACAGTAGCCCAACCCGCTTATGAAATGGGTGAGGAAGCGGCCCAGCGTGTCATTGACCTGATCAACAATATTAAACCCCCTAATCTTATTAAGTTGATGGATGTCTCAGTAGTGGAAAGAGATACGGTCACAGTTCCACCCGTTTATCTTTAAATAATTATCATTAGTAAATAACACAATTAACTATCAACTATCAACTACCAACTAAAACAAGGAGGAGTTAAAATGGATTTTCGTTTGAATGAAACCCAGGAAATGTTTCGTGACATGGTGAGGAACTTTGCTCGCAAAGAAGTTGCCCCTCTTACCCAGGAATTGGATAAGAAAGCCGAGTTTCCCTGGAAGAACTACAAACAGGCCGCTGAACTGGGGATCTTAGCTATGACCTTACCAGAAGAGTTTGGCGGCGTGGAAGCCGATTCCATCAGCTATGCCCTGGCCATTGAAGAACTAGCCTGGGCCAGCGCTTCGGTAGCCGATAGCATTATGCTGGTAGAGGCACTTACCTATCTTTTACACACCTATGGTACCAGGGAACAACAGCAAAAGTGGATTCCTCCCCTGGTTAATGCCGAAATCCTGGGTTCTTTTGCTGTTACCGAACCCAACGCCGGCACTGATGCAGCCAGTATGCAGACTACTGCCGTGCTGGATGGTGACTGTTATGTGCTAAATGGCACCAAAGCTTTTATTAACAACGCTCCCGTGGCCGATATGGCTATCGTTTTTGCCGTTACCGACAAAGAGAAAGGCCCCCGGGGAGGGATTACTGCCTTTATTGTGGAAAAAGGCATGCCCGGTCTCTCTGCCGGCAAACCTGAAGATCTCCTGGGCCAGCGTTCTTTAATCGTGGGTGAATTAATCATGGAAGACGTCCGGGTACCCAAGGAAAACGTCCTGGGTAAAGTGGGTGAAGGTTTCAAAATGGCCATGAAGTGTTTGGATAACGGCAGGATAGCCATAGCTGCCCTGGCCTTAGGGATAGCCCAGGCGGCTTTGGACGAATCCATCAAACACAGCAAGCAAAGGGTACAATTTGGCCAGCCTATTGCTAATTTCCAGGCGACCCAGTTTAAGATTGCCAACATGGCTACGGAAATTGAAGCAGCGCGTCTCTTAATTCACAAAGCAGCTTTTCTTAAGGACCAGGGGGTAAAATTCAGCAAGGAAGCGGCCATGGCTAAGCTCTTTGCCTCAGACCTGGCCGTGAGAGCGGCCAATGAAGCTGTACAAATCCACGGAGGGTATGGCTATACCAAAGATTATGTGGTGGAAAGGTTATACAGGGACTGCAAGATTACCCAGATCTACGAAGGAACTAACGAAATCCAGCGTGTGGTGATTGCCCGCCATGTCTATAACGAGAGCGAATAGGGAAAGGAGAGGGATAAGGTGAAAATACTTGTTCTAGTCAAACAGACTTTTGATACAGAGGCTAGGATTACCCTGGACGAAAAAGGGCAGATTTGTGATAAAGACGTAAACCGCATTACAAACCCCTATGATGAGTTTGCCCTGGAGGAAGCAGTGAGGATTAAAGAAAAGAACGGGGCAGAAGTTGTGGCTATCACTTTGGGCACTGAAGAGGGGGAAAAGGTCCTGCGCAATGCCCTGGCCATGGGAGCAGACCGCGCCATCCATATCACCTCCAACCTGGATGGCCTGGCGGACAGCCGTAAAATTGCCCATTATCTCTCCCAGGTTATCAAAGGGGAAGAAGCTGATTTTGATCTAATCTTAGCCGGCTGGGTAGCTGTTGATAATAACGCTGCTTTGGTTCCCGGATTTATTTCGGAGTTTTTACAGGTTCCTCTGGCCAATGTGGTTACGAAGCTCCAACTGCAAGATGAGATGGTTGAATGTGAACGGGAAGGCGACGGCGTTAGCGAAATCATTTCCTTAAAGCTGCCTGCCCTGGTGACAGTTCAGAAAGGCATTAACGAACCCCGCTATCCCACCATGAAAAATATCATGGCCGCTAAGAAAAAGCCCATCAAAATCATCAATATCAAAGAACTGCAGGAGACAGAACCGTACACACTTGTAAAAAAGTTTTATCTGCCTGTCAGTAAAGGCGCCGGAAAAATCGTGGTAGATGAAGGTGGAAACTCTGTGGGTGAACTTATGGCCTTTTTCACGGAAAAAAGATTCATTTAGCCGTGGAAGTGGGGATAGGAGGTAAATTATGATAAACATAATGATTTATGCCGAACAAACGAATTATAAACTGCGTAAAGCTTCCCGCGAAATCCTCGGGTATTTTTCCGTTCTGGCGCAAGAACAGCCTCTTCAGGTTACCGCCCTGGTAGTGGGCGCCGAATGTAACGAAGTTATCAAGGAAATTGGCAGGTGCGGTGTTAGGGATATCCTGGTGATGGAAGGCCAGGAATATCAGACTTATCATCCCAACATCTTGGCTCAGGCTGTTGTACAAGGGGCAAGTGATTTAAGGCCGGATTATCTGGTCTTAGCTAATACCGCCGTAGGTAAAGATATTGCTCCCAGGGTGGGCGGAAAATTAGGCTGGGGTTGTGTTTCCGACGTGATAGACCTTGAGCTTACAGATAATTTAACTTTTGTGAAACCTATTTATGCCGGGAAAGCTTTGGCCCAGATTGCCGGAAATGGGCAAAAACCGTTAATTGTAACCGTAAGGCCCAATGCCTTAAAAGCCGTTGATCCTTCACCTGTGGAGCCTGTGGTGAGTAAGGGTGTAACGCCTGATTTAACCGGTAATGAACACCTGGGCTATATCCTTAAGGAAGTCGTGGCCAAAGTGACAGGTAAAACGCCTCCTCTTACTGAAGCCGATATTATTGTCAGCGGCGGCCGGGGAATGAAAGGACCGGAAAATTTTGTACTCCTGGAGGAACTGGCTGAAGTTCTGGGGGCAGCAGTAGGGGCTTCCCGGGCCGCTGTAGATGCAGGTTGGCGGGAACATCAATACCAGGTGGGGCAGACAGGAAAGACCGTTTCTCCCAGTTTGTATATCGCCTGTGGGATTTCCGGGGCCATCCAGCACCTGGCGGGAATGTCCTCGGCCAGGACGGTCGTTGCCATTAATAAAGACCCTAATGCCCCGATTTTCAAGATTGCTGACTTCGGTATTGTGGGCGATGCCTTAAAGATATTGCCGATACTGACGGCTGAACTAAAAAAGCATTTAAAACAAACTCAATAAATCAACTAAAAGGCAAAGGAGATGAAATATGGAAATCTTCAAAGGTGATGTTTTGGTCGTAGGTGGGGGCGGCGCTGCTATTCGTTCCGCCATTGCCACCAAAGAAAAATACCCCCAGGCCAAAGTCTTTCTGGCTACTAAAGGGGAACTGGGGAAAAGCGGTGTGACAGCCATTGCCTGTTCCGACCGCATGGCCTTTCATGCCACTTTAGAACACACAGAACCCCAAGGGGAAGAGGCCTGGCGTTACCATGCAGAAGATATCTACAAGATCGGGGGCTATGTTTCTGACGAAGATCTGGCAGAAATCCTTGCTAAAAACGGTGCAGATGCTTTCCATTACCTGGACCAGCTGGGTGTTCCCTTTGCCAAGGTAGACGGCAAAGCCCATCAATTTGTCACAGACGGCTCTATCTATGCCCGGGCCTGCTATACCGGGCCCCGTACAGCCGTTCATATTGAAGAAGCTCTGGTGAAGAGGATTCGCGAACTGGATATCCAGGTCATTGAGCACTGTATGGTCAGCGAACTGATTATCAAGGAGGGAAAAATAGCGGGAGCCTTTGCCTTAGATACGAGGTTACATGAGGACAGACCGGAAAATCTTAAGGTTTTCCATGTTAAAAATATTGTGTTCGCTACGGGCGGTCCCGGGAAAATGTACAAATATAACGTTTACCCCATGGGGATGGGGGCAGATGCCCACGCCATGGTCTATCATGCGGGAGCAGAACTGGTCAACATGGAGTTTATTCAGATCGGCCTGGCCAACACCAAAACAAAGTTAAACTTCTCCGGCAGTTTGATGCGGGCTGTGCCCAAGATCATCAACGATAAGGGAGAAGAGTTTTTACCGAAATATTTTGCGCCCGGGACATCGTTAGAAGAAATTTATAATCTTGTCTTTGAAAAGGGCGCTAGCTGGCCTGTATCTTATGAACATAAGACCCATATCATTGATATAGCCATATATAAGGAAATAATGAGTGGCCATAAGGTTTACTTCGATTACAGCACCAACCCCACGGGCTTTACTTTCAGCAAGCTTAGCGAAAAGAACAGGGAGCGGTATTTCACCGAGCAAAACAAAGATTTCGGTGCTGAATTAAGAGAAACCAGTCCCCTGTACCGTTTAAAGGAAATTAACACACCCTCCATCCTGTGGCTTAAGGAGCATGGGGTAGATCTGGAAAAAGGTGACCTGCCGGAGATTGCTCCTTGTGCCCAGCACTTCCAGGGAGGTATCCGCATTAGGGAGTACGGTAATACCAACATATCCGGGCTTTTTGCCGCTGGGGAATGTGCCGGCGGGCAGCATGGCGCCAACCGTCCCGGAGGCAATGCCCTCCTGGATTGCCAGGTCTTTGGTAAGATTACCGGGGAAAAAGCAGGGGAACAAAGTGAAAAAGAAAACTTTGTCCCTGTAAATGAGCAGGAAATCACAGCTTATCAAGCCCAGTTGACTTCTCTTCTGGAAAACAAGGAAGGACTTCCTGCTTACAAGGTGCGTGCTGAACTTCAGGATATCATGCACCAGGCTGCCAGCATCGTCCGCACAGAAAAAGGACTCACTGAGGCCCTTGGCAAACTGGCTGACCTCCAGGCTAAAGGAATTGTCTTAGACGGTAACGGGCTTCCCTTCCTCCTGGAGACAAAGAACCTGTTTATTGCCGCCGAAATGGTCCTGCGGGCCGCCCTCTTACGCCAGGAAAGCCGCGGTCCCCATCTTTTCTTCGCAAATTATGAGGACAGCACGCCTATGGGCAGAAAAGACCCGGAATGGCAGAAGTATATCGTCATCCGTAAAGGAAGTCAGGGAATGGAGCTGGATATCCAGGAACCCTATCATAGATAGAAGAAACCTCTGCTTTTTTGCAGAGGTTTCTTCTGTTTGTTTATGGTATAGTAATAATTAGAGCAGTGCTATGTACAGACAAAAGAGGGATGAAGATGAACAGACAGGAGAAAATCAAAGCTTGTGTTGCACAGTATGAAAATCAAATCATTGCCTGGCGAAGAGACTTTCACCGTCATCCGGAGCCTTCCTATTGTGAAGAACGGACGGCCAACCTGGTAGCACGTTCTCTGAAAGCTCTTGGCCTTGAAGTATACGAAGGAATAGGGAAGACAGGCGTTGCGGCAGTACTGGAGGGAGGCCTGCCCGGACCGATAGTGGCTTTACGAGCGGATATGGATGCCCTGAAACTTGCCGGAGAATCAGAAAGTGAGTACGCCTCTATGGTACCTGGTGTGATGCATGCCTGTGGTCATGACGGACATACGGCCATGCTCCTGGGTGCGGCCCATGTACTTACTAAATTGCGAGAAAAATTTCCCGGGAAAGTAAAGTTCATTTTCCAGCATGCCGAGGAGACGGCGCCTGGTGGGGCCTTGGCGTTTATGGAAGAAGGTTTTCTTGATGATGTGGATGCCATCTTCGGTCTCCATCTCCGGTCAACGCTGGAAGCGGGAAAGCTGGAGATTGTACTGGATAAACCCATAATGGCGGCGGCTGATAGATTTACAGTTCATCTTCAGGGAAGGGGGGGGCATGGCTCCCAGCCCCAGGAATGTATCGATCCTATCCTCATTGCTTCCAATATAGTGATGAACTGCCAGAGTATTGTGAGCAGAAGCCT
>JAIHAN010000131.1 GCA_020054815.1 Peptococcaceae bacterium
CAATACTGGCCAGCTCTTCCTTGGGGAAGGGACGATAGAAGCGAACTTTCACCAGGCCCACTTTCAAGCCCTCTTCTCTCAGCTTATCAACCACCAGCCTGGAAGTTCCTACTACGCTGCCCATGGCCATCAGGACATATTCAGCATCCTCACAGCGGTATTCTTCAATCAGGCCTCCGTGGGAACGGCCGAAATGGGCAGCGAATTCCTTATCAATCCCGGGTATAAGCTTTTTGGCTTCTTTCATAGCTTCGTACTGCTGATATCTAAACTCTGTCTGCCATTCGGGAGGGGCTGTGATACATAAGCTTTTAGGCTTAGCCAGGTCCAGTTTATTTTCCGTCACGAAAGGCGGCAGAAAGGCATCTACTGCGGACTGGTCCGGAATATCTACAAGTTCATATGTATGGGTAAGAACAAATCCGTCCAGGCAGACCATAACAGGTGTTAAGACCTTGGGGTTTTCGGCTAGCTTGTAGGCCTGGATAATTGTATCGAGAGCCTCCTGCCCGTTTTCCACATAAACCTGCATCCAGCCTGAATCCCGCATAGCCAGGGAATCACGATGGTCACCAAAAATGTTCCAGGGAGCAGCCACGGTACGGTTGGCATTCATCATCACAATAGGAAAGCGGCTCCCGCTGACATAATGGAGCATCTCGCACATATAGAGAAGGCCCTGAGAAGAAGTGGCGGTAAAAGTCCTGCATCCCATGAGAGAAGCCCCCATTACAGCACTCATTACACTATGTTCGCTTTCCACATTGAGATATTCACATGCCATTTCTTTGTTCTCAATAAATTCGGACAGCTTCTCCACTACTGTAGTCTGGGGTGTAATAGGATAAGCAGCAATGACTTCCGGCCGGCAGAGCTTAACACCATAAGCCACGGCATCATTGGCTGAGATAAAGTCACGTCTTTTTAATCCTGTACTCTTAACCATTGCTATCACCTTCTTTGACCATGGTTATGGCTTTTACCGGACATTCGTAAGCACAAAGTCCGCACCCTTTGCAGAAATTGTAATCAATCTGGAAATAGGGTTCCCCCCGTTCAATGACCCCGTCCGGACAGAGGAGCCAGCAACGCTGACACTTGGTACACTTTTCTCCATTAATCACCGGCCTAAAAGTACGCCAGCCGGCATTGGTTTCTACCAGAACTCCGGCCACGGCACTGGGCCCCAGGGGCATTCCCTCTTTCCTTGAGGGAAAAGCGAAGCTTGTAATTTGTGGTTTAGGCATGAATTTTCCCCTCCCGCAGTTTCTCGTAGGCCATTTTTACAACCTTTTTATTCTTTTCTTGAAGTTCTTTGGGCATGGAACGCTCAATGGCCTGTAATACAGCTTCTAAAGAAACAAAATCGGCCACAGCCACGAGAGCCCCCAACATAGCAGTATTAGTTACAGGTACACCCAGAACTTCTAAAGCAAGACTTGTTGCATCTATGGTATGTACGTTATAATCTTCGGAATCTTTAAACTTGTCCGGAGACAAAATGCTGTTTATTAGTAAAGTTCCTCCTTTTTTCAACCCCTCTTTTACATCTATGGTCTCCAGCAAACTCTCATCCAGCACAACTACATAGTCGCAAGTATAAACTTTGCTGTGATCATGGATGGGTTTGTTATCAACCCGGGTAAATCCTAATACCGGGGCACCCCGACGTTCGGGTCCGAAGGAAGGAAAGGCTTGAGCATAATAATTTCCATAGACTGATGCTGCCATTCCCAGGAGACGTGCAGCTGTGAAACCGCCGTGACCTCCCCGGCCATGCCATCTGATTTCTTTCAATTAACTCCCTCCATTCTTTTTCGTACAGTGAAAATATATTTCCATTTAGTCTTATGCCTTAATTGTATTTTTAATTCTATAATATGTCAATGACTCAAATGTTCTAAAAAGACGAGATATTTTAAAAACAATTCTTTCCATCATGTGATAATAACTTTCTATTATGCGCCTTTGCCACATCGTGGCGTTGCTCTCTTGTATTCCGGCTCCAAATCACCTGCCGTTAAACACCTTAGTCTAATAAGTTTGTCAACAAAAAAACACCGAAACCTAATGTTTCAGTGTTTAATCCGGACGATATCCCAATTGCTGCGAAATCTTTAATGCCGCCTCTTTAACCAACTTACTATAGACTTGCTCTATGCTTTCCAGAGAGATATTTGACTCCACCCCGGAAATACTTAGAGCAGCCACTACATTTTTATTATAGTCAATAATGGGAGCCGCCACACAGCGTACCCCTGGCTCATTTTCTAAGTCGTCAACGGCATAGCCATTTTGACGCACTTTCCTGATCTCTTCCAAGAATTTTGGCAAGCTTGTAATAGTCTTTTCAGTAAGAGCCGTCATCCCTTTTATAGAAAGCAATTCTTTAATTTTCTCGTCACTTAACCTGGAAACAAGACACTTTCCATTGGCCGTGGAATGGATATAGTTGCGTGTACCCACACTGGCAGCAAGCTTAATGTTACGAAGGCTTTCCATTTTGTCCACATAGATAATTTCCCCATTTTTCTTATCAAGGACAGCTAAATATATAGTTTCTTTAGTTTCTCTGTTCAATTGTTCCATGTATTTCTGGGCAATATTCCGTATTTCTAAATTATCTTGGACCTTATTACCGAGAGCCAGCAGGGTGAAACCCAGCACATAATTGCCATCATCCCGTTCCCTGATATAATCCCAGGCTACAAGGTTTTGCACAATCCTATACACTGTACTGACGGGCAGGTCTATTTTTTCGGCTATTTCGCTCAAACTTAAACCATGACTTGCTTTACTGAGTTCATCGACTATAGTAAGGGCACGGTTAATAGATTGCACATAGAATTTACCTTCTGTATCCTGTTTTTTTATTTTGGCCATTCTTCTCACCTTTTTCTCTCTTACTTATTTAGTTATGCTGATAAAAATTCTACTACTTGTCCACATCTTTGGCTAGATACCCTGCAATGTTAGATTATACCTTTCACATATGGAGTCAAAACAAGGAACAAGGGGCGTATAAACTGATTATACGCCCCTTCCTTTCATACTTAGCTAAACTACTGAGTCTCTCCCATATTCTGTTCTGCCAGTTTTTTTTCAAGCTTCATTTGTCTCATGGCAGACGTAACCACAGAAAGCACAGCCAGGATTAAGAGAGCGGCACTTATGGGTCTGGTAAATAAGATTGAGTAATCACCCTGGGATACGATAATCGCTCTCCGTAAATTACTCTCAGCCATGGGACCTAAAATCAAGGACAAGAGAATAGGCGAAGCAGGAAAATCATACCGTTGCATAAAGTAACCAATTACACCAAAGGCAATGGCCAACCAGACATCAAAAAGGCTATTCCGCATGGAATAAGAACCTACTAAAGAAAGCAGGAAGATAATAGGGATCAATGTTCTACGGTCAATGGAGATAATTTTTACAAAAAATCTAATACCTACAATACCTGCTAAAAACATCAGAATGTTGGCTACCATCATTCCGGCAAAAACATTATAAACAACGTCAATATGATCTTTAAAGAGGAGCGGTCCCGGACGCAAACCTTGTATAACCAAGGCACCTAAGAGAACCGCCGTAACGGCATCACCGGGTACACCCAGGGATAGCATGGGAATCATGGCGCCACCTGTACAGGCGTTATTTGCTGACTCAGCCGCAGCAACACCCGTAATTTCGCCTTTCCCAAAGTTTTCCGGCTGTTTTGAGGTCCTTTTGGCTTCACTATACCCGACAAAGGCCGCGATGTCGCTGCCGGCCCCCGGGATTGAACCAATAAAGGTGCCCAGGATACTGGATTTTAAGATCGTCTTCCATACTTTTTTTATATCTGCCAAACTGGGGAGATACTGGTCAATTTTGTTTTTAACCTTCTCCTGAGTATAAATACTTTCTACGCCTTTAAATACCTCTGACAAAGCAAAAAGACCGATTAAAGTTGGAATGAAGGATGGGCCTTCATAAAGGTCCATCAACCCAAAGGTAAAACGAGGATAACCGGAGACTGGATCGATGCCTATGGTGGAAATTAGCATACCGAAAAAGCCTGCCATCAAACCTTTAAGAATGGAGTTCCCGGAAACAGAAATAATTATACTCAGACCAAAAACAGCCAGAGCAAAATATTCGGGGGCACTAAATTGCAAGGCAAATTTAGAAATTTGCGGAGAAAGAAAAGTCATAATCAGAGCCCCAGTAAACCCACCTGTAAAGGAGGCAAATACCGACATGCTTAAAGCTCTTCCGGCTTGCCCCTGTTGTGCCAATGGATACCCGTCCAGGACAGTGGCGGCAGCTGCCGGGGTACCCGGTGTTCAAATTAAGATAGCAGAGATGGATCCCCCGTAAATGGCCCCGCAAAATATACCCAAAAGCATACCTACTCCCTGCTCTACAGGCAATCCGAAGGTAAAAGGAACGAGCAGGGCTACTCCCATAGTAGCGGTAAGCCCAGGTAAAGAGCCTACCAAAATACCGCCGACTACGCCCATAAGTATCAGTAATAAGCTCGTTGGTTGAAGAACAGTCGCAAATCCTTTCAGCAATAAACCAAATTCCATGGTCCCCCACCTTTATCAAGAAAATTTAGCCCAAAAACCCCGTAGGCAAGGTAATATTTAAAGCTACACGGAAAATACCATAGACTATGAAAGTAACTCCCAGAGCTATGGCCAACATTTTGGAATAATTCCTTTGCTTTAATAGACACATGAGGAAAAACAAATAAACAATACTCATTATAATAAACCCTACATGGGGCAGCAAAATACCGTATAGGATTGTGGCCAGGAGAGCGATACCGGCACGCTGGATACCAGGGTCTTTCAGATCGAAGGTTTCCCCGGCTTTTTTTGCTTTACCCAGCATAGCCTTTGCTATTAAAATCAGGCTCATTAGTCCCAGCCCAATTGCTAAAAGGGTGGGGAAAAAGTGCGGTCCCAATAAAAGAACTTTATCTTCAGGGAATTGAGCGGCCGCCCAGGCCACGTAAACACTAAGGGCTAACCCTAAGATACCGGCGATGATATCAGCTTTTTTCAAGATCTTACACCCCTTCTGCCGAGGAAGCTGGTCTGGTTCAATGCATACCTTTGCAGTTACCTAATGTAGGAGGCAAATGCCGGAATCTACCCGGTATCTGCCTCCCTCCCTATAAACTTATTATTTCCTTAATTACTTTACTAAGCCTAATTTTTGCATTACCGACTCAACGTCTTTGGATAAACTATCGAGAAATTCCTTGAACTTGTCGGCAGGAGCATAAGCTAAACCGAGGCCGGCCTTCTTAGCAAAGTCCTGGAATTCCTGAGAATCATAACCTTTCTTAAAGGCGTCGGCTAACACTTTCTTCACATTGTCCGGAGTACCTTTAGGAACGGCCAAACCTCTCCAGGTACCGAAGTTGATATCATAACCTAATTCCTTAAAGGTAGGGACATCGGGGAAATTGGGATTACGCTCGGGGCTCATTACAGCAAGCATTTTTAACTGACCGGCTTTAACCTGACTCTGAACTTCGGCGGGGCTTACTGTAACAGCCTGGATATGGCCACCTACCAGGTCAGTAATGGCAGGTGCAGCACCGTTAAAGGGAACATGGTTGAGCTTGATACCGGTCTTCTCCTCTAACAGACCAGCAGCAATATGCCATACGGAACCAGGCCCGGAGTTACCAACGTTAATTTTGCCAGGGTTAGCCTTGGCATATTCAATGAAATCCTTTAATGTTTGATAAGGTGCATCCGCTTTTACTGTTAAAGCAGCAGAATCCATATTGACTCTCATGAGAAGGTCAAAATCCTTATATGTAAAGGGAACTAGTTTTTGGGGTGGCAAGGATAATAACTCAAAGGTAATCATAGTTACGGTATAACCATCATTCTTAGCATTGAGCCCGGCTCCGTGACCTACCGCACCGCCGCCACCGGTTACATTGTTAACAGTAATGGTTTGTCCTAATGCTTTCTCTGTAGCTTTGGCAAGTCCTCTTGCTACAGCATCTGTACCGCCACCTGCAGCCCAGGGAACAATAACTGTTACAGGTTTAGTAGGAAACTTTTCCGCGGCCCCGCAACCGGCCATTGTCAATACAAGTAATGACACTAAAAAGAGAGCGAGTAACTTTTTCTTCACAATTATTCCCCCTATAAAAAAGTTTTAATAAAAAATGAATATTGAGATTATTAGATAAGCCCCCCTTTCCTACAGTGAATTAGCCTGTTCGCGCAAAGAGATTTTTCATATCGTGAAAACCTTCTTCCATTTTATATAATCATATTCTATAAGTTTGTAAAAACTCCTGCTGGAAAATATAGATTTAAGCAAAAAGTACGAAAAATATATAGAAAAAAATAAAGGACTCCAGAAATTGATTTCTAGAGTCCCGTTAGTTTTAACTACAAGAAGCCGGTGCCTCCGGTGTCTTTTCCTGGCCAAAGGCAGGGAGCCAACCATTATTCCAGCCCCCGGAAAGTGATTTGACCCTAAAACCTGCCAAATTCAAAAGAGCAGTAACCTGGCCCCCATTCTGACCGGTATAGCAATAGACAATAATTAATTTATCTTTCGGCAATGTATTAAGTTTTTTACCCACATCTTTAAAAGGAATATGGACAGCACCTTCAATATGTTTAACTTTGTAATCCTTCTCATCTCTGATATCTATGATATAAAGGGTATCTTTGCTTCCTTCCAGCAGGGTTTTTAAGACCGGTGGACTAATGCGGTAGGAATCATCAGGCATCCTTTCAAAATACTGATGTATGGCTTCCTGCAGAAAAGTACTGTCCGCCGGAGCCTGCTGGCCAATGCCCAGGACAAGTACTAATCCTAAAAAGATGACTGTCACAAGGCCTACACCCAGTAAGGCCTTTTCCCCGTTGCTCTTAAACACTATTCATCCCTCCTTACTATTCACTGATAAAGGTCACAGAATCTGGTTTATGTGATTTCTGGCGGATTTTTAGTTCAATGACATCGGCAAGGTAAACAATGATGCCGATACACAGGCTGTATAATGCCGCCAGTACAACTACATTAAGCTCTATAATATCCCCTAGCGTGATTTCTCCCATGTCAAATTTAGTCAGGTAAGCAAAGACTTGACTCTGCAGCAGTGTATAAAACAAAACTCCGGCCATTCCCCCCAATATCACATAGGCTGCATCTTTTTTCCCCTCGGCCCAAGCCCCGATACAGGTCCCCGGACAATAGCCTGTGATGGCAAAACCCAGCCCGAAAACCAGGCCCCCGGCCAATGTGCCCACCAGATTGAAATTAATCATATCTAGGGAGATTAGACCCATACTCCTCAGGCTAAAGACACCAACAGTACTAATTCCGATGGAGAGAAACATAAACTTGGCAATCATTAAATCTTTTAAACGTAAAGTGTTTAAAATATTTTTATATTCAAAGGCCCCTACTCTTTGCAGAATGAAGCCAAAAACCACACCGAACAATATGGCCAGGAGAGTATTCATTGAGTCATGCCTCCTTTCCTGTACAAAAATAAGGCAGCGGGTATACCGGCAGCGAACACTGCCATACCAAAAACAATACCGCTGAGAGCCATTTGACTCATACCACTGATCACATGGCTGCTGGTGCAGCCTCCCGCTATTCTCGAACCGAGGAGCAGGAGAAATCCTCCCAGAAAAGCATGTAAATAACGGACCTTAGGCTTGTGCCCAAAACGTTCCGCCCACATAACGGGTACTGCCGGTTGTTCCTCCTTGGCTTTGCTGGTACGATTGGCTAAAAATGCTCCAAGGAAAAGCCCCAGAACAAAAAGCCACTGCCAGCCTACGGAAAGACTTTCTGCCCCACCGCAAGTACCCTTGGTCCATTCACTGGCGGGTATCCAGTCAGGAAAAAAGAAATTGGTTACATAGCCCGTCGTCTGTGCATAAAAAGTAGTTGTTCCCAGGTGATTGCCCGAAAGAAAAATAATAATATTGAGAATCCCCAGGGCAATGCCTCCTTTAACCCAGGACCATTTTCCCTCCATAAACTTACCTCCTTTATATTATCATTCCTATATATTATTATTACTATATTATGCAAAATGTTTCCAGCTTTTTCTTAAAACCGAAAAAAAAGCTGCAGTTTTAGTCGTCATAACAAACTAAAACTACAGCTCTCGTTTTTTATTCCCA
>JAIHAN010000132.1 GCA_020054815.1 Peptococcaceae bacterium
ATCTTAAAAGATAGACTCAAAGAGCCGGCGGAAATATTAACGGGCAACGAGGGATTAGTGCATTTGGCCAAACTCAGCGGCATAGACTTAGTAATAGTTGCCGTGTCCGGAATTATTGGTCTGGTGCCCACCCTGGCAGCCCTGGCTTCCGGTACGCCGGTGGCTTTAGCCAATAAAGAAACCATTGTAGCCGGTGGTCCTTTAATATTGGAAAAAGTACACAAAAAAGGTGTTCCTCTTATTCCCGTAGATAGTGAGCATTCGGCAATTTTTCAATGCCTGGAGCAAGAAAATAAAGAAGCCGTTGATAAAATAATCTTAACAGCCTCGGGAGGACCCTTTTTAACATATACCAGGGAGCAACTGGAAAGAGTTACACCGGAGATGGCTTTGAAGCATCCCAGGTGGCAGATGGGCGCCAAAATTACCATAGATTCAGCGGGCCTGATTAATAAAGGCCTGGAGGTTATTGAGGCGCACTGGCTCTTTCAGGTGCCCTATGAAAAAATAGAAGTGGTGATACATCCCCAAAGTGTTGTCCACTCGATGGTTCAATATGGTGATGGATCAGTTTTGGCCCAGCTTGGCTGTCCGGACATGCGGATACCTATTCAATATGCATTAACATATCCGGAACGCTGGTACAATAAATTCCCCCGCTTAAATTTTTTGGAAACCCAGGAGCTGACTTTCCAAAGGCCTGATTACCAGAAATTCCCGGGACTCGCCCTGGCCTATCAGGCCGGTAAGACCGGGGGATCCATGACGGCTGTCTATAACGCAGCGAATGAAGTGGCAGTGGAAATGTTTTTGCAGGGCAAAATTAACTTTACCAGGATACCTGAGATCATTGAATCCGTCATGACTGAACATCATCCTCTAAAAGCCTTCACTCTTGAGGAGATTTTAACAGTCGACAGTTGGGCACGGACCGCTGCACGTAAAGTAACTGAGAAATATTGAAAATGGGGTGTTGCTGTGCAAACTTTAATTGCCTCTATTTTAGTTTTTGGTATTATTATTTTTGTCCATGAGTTGGGACATTTTCTTGTGGCTAAAGCTGCAGGTATTCGCGTAGAAGAGTTTAGTCTGGGTATGGGGCCTAAAATTACGAGTGCAAGAAGGGGAGAAACCCTCTATTCCTTACGTGTGCTTCCTATTGGCGGCTATGTGAAGATGGCCGGGGAAATGGGAGAAGAGGAGCCAGCCGGTTATGACCCCCGCAAGTTTAATCAAAAACCCCTTTTAGCCCGCATGGCTGTGATTATTGCCGGCCCGTTGATGAATTTTGCTCTTGCCGCTTTATTATTTGCTGCCGTATTTACCCTGGTAGGCATCCCTCAGATTACAACAAATATTGGCCAGGTAATCGCCAATAGCCCGGCGGAAGCCGCGGGGTTAAAAGCCGGCGATAAGATTACGCATATTAACGAAAAACCTATGCAATCCTGGAATGAAATGGTAGAAGTGATCCACGCCAGTCCTGAAAAGAAGATAAAACTCACTGTGGTCAGAGAAAATAAGACTTTAAACATTGAGGTAGTACCGAAATACGATCCTGAAGGCAAAGTGGGTATTATCGGCATTACCCCCGATAAGCCCTACTGGGCTCGCCAGGGCATATGGGCCGGGATTAAAGGTGGAATTGTTAAAACCTATGAAATTACTGCTTTAACCATCTCCGCCTTAGTTCAGATGATAGCCGGAAAAGCGTCGGCGGAAGGACTAACGGGGCCTATAGGCATCGTGCAGTTAATTGATGAGTCTGCCAGAGTGGGACTGGTCTACCTTACCAATTTAACCGCCGTTATTTCCATTAACCTTGGTTTGTTAAATTTACTGCCAATTCCCGCTCTGGACGGCAGCCGCTTATTTTTCCTGTTTATCGAGGGATTAAGGGGAAGGCCCATCAATCCTTCCAAAGAAAATTTTGTTCATTTAATAGGTTTTGCGCTCTTGATGCTCCTCATGGTTCTCGTGACCTATCGTGATTTGCTCAGGTTCTTTGGTTAAGGAGTTTGGAAACGTATGGAAGAAACAAAAACTGAGCTCATTAAACGCAGAAAAACGAAAAACTTTAAGATCGGTCCTGTGGGTATTGGCCATGAATTTCCTGTATCTATTCAATCCATGACCAATACAGACACACGGGATATTGACGCTACGTTAAAGCAAATAAGAAATTTAGCGGAAGAGGGTTGTGAGATTATCCGTGTGGCTGTACCCGACCAGGAGGCCGCCGAAGCTCTCTCTTCAATCGTCGGGTCATCGCCTCTTCCAGTAGTTGCCGACATCCATTTTGATTACAAGCTTGCCTTAACAGCCCTCAAGAACGGTGTCCAGGGCTTAAGAATCAATCCCGGTAATATCGGAGCCCAATGGAAAGTCCGGGAGGTTGTCAAGGCTGCCTTGGACAAGAAAACGCCGATTCGCATTGGGGTTAACAGCGGTTCACTGGAAAAATCCATCCTGGACAAATACGGAGGTGTGACTCCGGAAGCCATGGTGGAAAGTGCCCTAAAACATGTTGATATCCTGGAGAAACAGGGTTTTTCCCTGATTAAAGTGTCCTTGAAGGCCTCTCTCGTTCCCTTGATGATTGAGGCTTATCGCTTATTTGCCCAGAAAACAGATTACCCCCTGCATCTGGGTGTAACGGAGGCAGGCCTGGTGAACCAGGGGACCGTTAAGTCTGCTGTGGGCATAGGTACTTTACTGGCGGAGGGGATAGGGGACACGATTCGTGTATCTTTAACCGGTGACCCTCTACCCGAAATAAAAGTGGCGCGGGAGATTCTAAAGACGCTGGGACTTAGAAAAAAAGGGGTGGAAATTATTTCCTGCCCGACCTGTGGCCGCTGCCGTATTGATTTAGCCAAGATTGCGGCCCAGGTGGAAGAAAGGACACGGGATTTACCAATGCCTCTCAAAATTGCGGTCATGGGCTGTGCCGTCAACGGTCCGGGCGAAGCACGGGAAGCTGATCTTGGTATTGCGGGCGGTGACGGGGAAGGAATTATTTTTGTGAAAGGCGTAGTTAAACGAAAGGTTCCCGAAGATATGCTGGTACAAGCTCTTTGGGAAGAAATTGCTGAGATAAGCGAAAAAGGAGAGAAAGAAGATGTACTTTAGTAAATTGTTTGCACCCACTCTGCGGGAAGTACCTGCCGAGGCTGAGGTAATCAGCCATCAACTTTTAGTCAGGGCAGGTTTTATCCGGAAATCGTCATCAGGTGTTTATACATATTTACCCCTGGCTCAAAAAGTATTAATGAAAATTATGAATATCGTTCGCGAGGAAATGAACAAGGCTGACGGCCAGGAAGTGATGCTGCCCATCATCCAGCCGGCAGAATTATGGTTAGAATCAGGACGCTGGTATGTTTACGGTAAAGAGCTTTTCCGGCTGAAAGACCGCCATGACCGGGATTTTTGCCTGGGACCCACCCATGAAGAAATCATCACCGACCTGGTGCGCGGTGATGTATATTCCTATCGCCAGCTGCCATTACTGCTCTATCAGATCCAGAATAAATACCGTGACGAACGGCGTCCTCGTTTCGGATTAATGCGGGGAAGAGAATTCATCATGAAAGACCTCTATTCTTTTGATAAAGACGAGGCAGGCCTGGATGTGAGTTATAAGAAAATGTACGATGCCTATACTGCCGTGTTCTCACGCTGCGGTCTAAACTTTAGGCCCGTGGAAGCCGACTCCGGGGCTATCGGCGGCAGTACAACCCATGAGTTTATGGTGATTGCCGAATCCGGTGAAGCACAAATCGTATACTGTCCGGAATGCAGTTATGCAGCCAACGTAGAGATTGCTCCCTGCAAACCATCTGAAAACCCCCAGGATATACCAAAAAACAGGGAAAAAGTTGCTACTCCCGGGCAAACAACTATTGAACAAGTTACCGGTTATTTGCAAATAGCGCCCCACAAATTAATAACAACATTATTTTTCCGTGCAGATAATGAAATCATCGGTGTATTAGTTAGAGGGGACAGGACGGTAAATGAAATAAAAGTGCAGCGCTTACACCCTTCTCTGACTATGGAAATGGCTACACCTGAGGAGATTAGGGGAGTAACGGGCTGCGAGCCCGGTTACGTTGGTCCCATTGGTCTAATAGGAAACGTGAAAATCTATGCCGATGAAGAAATAAGAACTATGGTTAATGCCGTATGCGGGGCTAACGAACCAGATTATCACTATATCAATGTTGTTCCAGGCAGAGACTTTACGGTAACAGCTTTCGGAGACCTTCGCCTTATCGAGGAAGGAGAACCCTGTCCCCAGTGTAACGCTGTGCTAAAGAGCGCCCGGGGCATAGAAGTTGGGCAGGTATTTAAACTGGGGACAAAATACTCAAAGGCACTCAATGCTAAATTCGTTGATGAAACCGGTCAGGAAAAACTGATGGTGATGGGTTGTTACGGCATCGGTATCAGCAGAACCATGGCGGCTGCCGTGGAACAGAACTACGATGCCGACGGCATCATCTGGCCCATGGCTATTGCTCCTTTCCAGGCCGTGGTTGTGCCAGTGTCTGTAAAAGACGAGGAAATATGGCAGGCCTCCCTGGAAATTTACGAAGGGCTATTAAAGCAGGGAATAGAAGTGGTCATAGACGACAGGGATGAAAGACCGGGAGTTAAGTTCAAGGATGCAGACCTTATCGGTTATCCTGTGAGGATTACCATAGGCAAGAAAGCTCTAAACGAAGGCGTGGTTGAGGTCAAACTCCGTCAGGAGAAAGAAGTAAATTTTGTCAACAAAAATGATATAATAAGTTATATAAAAGAACTTGTTACCAAGGCTGGAGTATCCCTACCCTAATATGAGAAGTGAGAAGTGTGAAGTTGGATACTGGAGAGAACTGACTCCGCAAACTCTAACGTAAACTCACCTCATACCTCTCATCTCCCACCTCTCAACAAGGAGGTAAACCATGCTTGTAACCGTGGTTATTCCTGCTTTTAACGAAGAAAATTATCTTGGCGGTGTACTGGAACCTCTTAAATCAATCCCCGAGATCACCCAGATTATTGTCGTCAGTGACGGGTCCACCGACGGTACCGTGCAAGTGGCGAGAAATTGGGGTGTAGAGGTCATTGACCTGCCGCAAAATTTGGGCAAAGGCGGCGCTATGTCCATGGGTGTAAAGACTGCCCGGGAAGACATTATCCTCTTTCTCGATGCTGACCTTATTGGTTTAAAAGTTGAACATGTCCAGAGCCTCATTTACCCTGTGCTTAATAACGAGGCGGATATGACTGTGGGGGTATTTGGAGGAGGCCGGCTGGCTACTGATGTAGCCCAACTGATAGCGCCGTTTTTATCAGGACAGCGCTGCATAAAGAAGTACTGGTTAGAGCAGATTGCGAATTTAGAATCGATGCGTTTTGGTGTAGAAACTGCTATCACGCAATTCGCTTACGAGAATAACCTGCGTATCATGGAAGTGGAGCTGCCTGCCATGTCCCATGTCATGAAGGAAGAAAAGCTGGGTTTTGTCAAAGGTTTCGCCTACCGGCTGAAAATGTACTGGGAAATCGCCAAAAATGTTCGTTTAGGAGGATAAGCGGTGATGGGTTATGAGTTAAATGTTACCCTGCGACTCATCATGGCGGCGGTTTTGGGAGGGCTCATCGGATTGGAACGTGAAAGCCTCAACAAAGCCGCCGGGTTTAGAACTCATACCCTTGTTTGTGTTGGTTCCTGCCTGATTATGATTATTTCCATAGAAATGTATACACGGGTCGGGCAGCAGCAAATTGGGGACCCTGCCCGTTTGGCCGCCCAGGTTGTAAGCGGCATAGGCTTCCTGGGGGCCGGAACAATTATGCGTTCGGGGCTGGGGGTGAAAGGGCTTACCACCGCCGCCACTCTGTGGGTAGTGGCCGGAATAGGTCTGGCTGTGGGGGCAGGCAGTTATTTTCCCGCCGTAGTCTCAACAGCTATCGTCTTTCTAGTACTGGTCTATTTGTCACGTATTGAGGCTGTGATTAGGACTAACAAGAAACAGAGGATTTTAAGCCTATTAATTGAAGATAAACCTGGACAAATTGGCCTTGTATGTTCAGCCTTAGGTGACATGGAAGTAGATATTCGCAATATAGAGTTAAGTGAACCCCAAAAAGACCAAAGGGTGAAGGTAGCTTTAACCCTTATTCTTCCTTATTACTTAAAAGAAACGGAAATGATTGATACCATCAGGCGTTTGCCGGGTGTTTACAGCGTCAATTTCTGATCAACAACAAACTCATGGAGGATTCTCGATGGCACTAGTGCAGGAAAAGCATAATAATCCTCAATGGCATATTTTTTTGGAATCATTGGATGTACCCTCGGTCCTCAAACAATATCTTTCCCAATGTTCTATAAAGAAAATCATTGTTTCCCAGGCTGAAAACGCTTGGGAAATCTATTTTGGCTGTCCTAAACTACCGGAAGCTGAAGAGCTTAAGCTCCTTACCGGGGCCTGGCAAAAGTATTTTCACTTAAATCAGTCGCCCAAAATGTACTTCCAGTTAAATCATACCTACCCTGACCTGGAAACCCTCTGCCAGCAATGCTGGCAGGAGATTGTTGACAAATTGACCGTTAAAATTCCAAGCATCCGCGGCTGGCTGGCAGGCGCTGTTTATGCTATTTCCGGCAGGCTTCTGCAAATCAAAATCAACCAGGAAATTGGCTGGCTATATCTCAATAACCGGCACATTAAAAGGGAAATTGAGCAAATATTAGAAAATGAGTACAATATCAAGGCCGATGTGGAGCTGGTGCTGGAGGAAAACGGTGACACAAATGATGAGGAGTGCTTATGGGAAATAGAAAAGCTCTACCAGGAAAAACTCAGAGAAGCAGTGACTCACCAGGAAACCAGCAAACCTAAAAAAGAGCAGTTGGAAGGAAACAACGTCATTTTCGGTAAAAAGATTAGCGGTGAGGCGGTACCCTTAAAAGATATCGTCGAGGAAGAAAAAAATATTATCGTCAAAGGTTATGTCTTCGGACTGGAAATCAGGGAATTGAAAACAGGGCGCCTCTTAATCAGCTTTAATATCAGTGACAAAACAGATTCCCTTTCCTGTAAAATCATTGCAGACCCCACTGAAGCAGCCGGTGTCCGTGAAAGACTGGAAGAGAATAAGTGGTATATGTTACGGGGGACAGTACAAATTGACCGTTTTACCCAAGAATTGACCCTGATGCCGCGAGATATTATGGGAATTGTTCCTACTTTGAGGATGGATACATACCCGGAGAAAAGGGTGGAACTCCACTTGCACACCAGGATGAGCACCTTAGACGCTGTGGCAGGCATTAAGGAGATTATTAACAGAGCGGCGGCCTGGGGCCATCCTGCCCTTGCCATCACGGACCACGGTAATGTCCAGGCTTTTCCCGAAGCCTATGAGGAGGCAAAAGGCAAAAACATCCGCATCATCTTTGGCGTAGAGGGATACCTTTTTGATGATTCCAATGTAGAATCAGCGGGAAGAGGGCCTACATACCATTGTGTTATCCTGGCGATAAATCAAGAAGGATTGCGCAATTTATATGAGCTGGTAACTATCTCTCACCTGGACTTTTATCATCGTGTTCCCCGCATCCCCAAGAGCAAACTTCAGGCCTTGAGACAAGGCTTGCTCATTGGTTCTGCTTGTGAAGCAGGGGAATTAATCCAACAGTATCTTAAGGGTGCCTCCACCGAGGAACTGGAAAGATTAGCAGAGTTTTATGATTACCTGGAAATACAACCGCGGGGTAACAACAGATTTCTTGTGGAAAATGGTACCTTTACCTCAGAAGACGATTTGCTCAAAATGAATGCCTTTATTTACCAGCTCGGGCAAAAATTAAACAAGCCTGTGGTAGCCACCGGGGATGTCCATTTCCTTGACCCGGAGGACGAAGTGTACAGGCGAATCCTCATGGCTGGTAAAGGTTTCGAGGATGCGGACAACCAGGCACCCCTCTATTTAAAAACCACTGAGGAAATGCTTGAGGAATTCTCTTATCTTGGTGAAGGGGGAGCAAGGGAGGTAGTCATTGACAACCCGCAAAAAATAGCGGCCCTGGTAGAAGAAATCAAACCCATTCCTGACGAGTTTTATCCTCCAGAAATTGAAGGCGCCGAAAA
>JAIHAN010000133.1 GCA_020054815.1 Peptococcaceae bacterium
TATTGCAGTTACTTTGAAAAGGAGTGAGAGAGATTGGGATTCGAGGAGCTTGTACAAAATCTATCCCTCGCCAATGTCTGCCGTGGAGAGCTAGAGGCAGACTTCCAGCGCCATTACCCCGAGGTAATAGCGGCTTTAAAGTCAGGACAAACAGGCAGTATCACAATTAAACTGGACTTTCAAAGAAAAGACGAAGGGCAAATGATCTGGATAAATTACTCAATATCAAAGTCTTTGCCCAAGGTTAAGAAGGTCCATTATGCCCAAATGACCAGCGATTTTCAGCTTAAAACTGAAGCCCCACCTAAGAAGAAGGAAAGCAATCTTTCCCTGTTCCCCGGAAAACAGCCGGTCAATGAGTAATCCAAAATCAAATTAAGAAAGGTGAGTAATTATGGATAATGAAAAATTAATTGTTAATATGGCTCCTGGTCAGGAAAAGGCAACAATTCATATCATTGAAAGCCAACAGAAGGTAAAAGATGAGTACAGCTTCCATTACACAGGTTTTAACTATGTTGCTGGTTCTGCTCAAGCCGTAATTGATCTACTTAAGCATTTAACAGTTGATAGCAGCGGCAAACCCAATCCCAGGAACACAATTATTTTCTATGATGAAAAGCAGGTCCAGGTGATTGTTGATGAATCGGTGCAGGACAGGCCCCAGGACACCATTGTTTACCGCTTTCAGGAATCTTTAGAATTGCAAGAGTGGAAGAGTGCCTTCAATAAGCCAATCACGCAAAAAGCCTTTATTGATTTCTTGAAACGGCGCAACCCGGAGGAAGTTCCTGATCTGGATCAGCTTATGGCTGCAGTTCAGACGATCAGAATGGCAACAGAAATATCAGGTGACTTCATATACCAGGACAACAATAATGTGACTGTAGCTTTCAAGATTAAGGACGCTGAATCTGCTACAACTTTCCCTTCTTCCTTTGAAATCTATATCCCTATTATTAACGAAAGTGGGAAGCTGGATGAATTAGAAATAGAACTAACAGTAAACAAACCCCGTTCAGAGGGAGAAAAGCTTTCCTTCTCTCTGGAATGTCCTAAACTTCCTTTGTACTGGCGTGAAGCTGTTCGAGCAGAAATCGAAACTATCAGAAAAGAGCTGCCGGGGTATTTAGTGGTTACTGGTAGTCCTAGGTAAATAACTTTTGGGCGGGTGGCGTGAAAAACACCTGACGGTGATAACCAGGATAAGGATGAAGCCTGGACCCGCCCATTCCCTTCGGGGAGGGAGAAAGACGCATATGACTTGCCTATGTGCGATAAATGCACAACCAAGGTAACTGAATATATGGACTTATGTCCATGGCATGCAAAATTTTGGCGTTAAACTTTAATGTCAAGGAGGTTTAAATCATGGACCTTAAAGATAAAGACAAGCTGAAAGACAGACTAAATAATCAGGCCGAAAAGAAAAATCTTCCGGCCGTGACGGTGAAATCACTCCTATCGAACGAAGCCGTCAAGAAACGGTTTGAGGAAATTCTAGGGGCTAAGGCTGCCGGGTTTATAGCTTCAGTTATCAATGTCACCAACACGAATAGGGAACTGGCCGCTTGTGACCCTCATTCCGTTGTGGCGGCGGCGGCCACGGCAGCGACGTTGGACCTGCCGATTGACCCGAACCTGGGATTCGCCGCAATAATACCTTATGACGGCAAGGAGGGGAAGAAGGCCCAGTTTCAGGTGCAATGGAAAGGCTTCGCTCAATTGTCCATCCGGACCGGGCTATATTCCACCATGCACGTTTCGGAAGTGTATGAGGACGAGCTGGCCAGCTACAATCCTTTGACAGGCGACGTGACTTTCACAGATCCATCCACTTGGAAACATAGGGCAGCAGGTAAAACGGATAAAATCATAGGATACTATGCCTTTTTCCGCCTTGCAAATGGCTTTTCTAAAGGGCTATACATGACTATCGCTGAACTGGAGGCGCATGGGAAGCGGTACAGCAAGTCATACAACAATCCCAAGGGGATGTGGAAGAAAGACCCGCATTTTATGTATCGTAAAACTGTTATCAAGCTCTTGCTCAAGACTTGGGGGATTATGTCTATCGACATCCAGCGCGCCATGAAGGCAGACCAGGCCGTCATATACAACGAAAGCCTGGATGAAACAGGTGCCATCGAATATGTTGACGGGGCAGACGGCGATATTCAGGCCGAATACAGTTTTTCCGAGGAAGAAAGCCGGAAATTTGATCAAGAGCTTGCCGAACAGGAGGCCGGCGGTCTGTTTGAGTTTGACAGGGAGAAAGAGAAATAAACGGGGGTGCAAAGCCCCCACCCCTTGAGAGGTTCCTTATGGGTGATATTTACAGAACATGCAAACAGTTGGTGCGCTTATCACTTTTTCTTTCAATTCTCCTTATTTTTTCGATTACCTTAAACATTTTCCAAACCGTAACTTTAGTAAAAATGTCTGACAGGTTTTTAGAAGAAACCGGCAATCGGTTAGAAAAACTCGAAAATACCATCAATGAATTTATGACTAAGTTTGATGTCCTTTTTGTCGAAACCACAGCCTATGCTCCCTACGATTCCAGAGGACTTTGTAATGACGGGGATGTAAAAACTTCTACCGGTGTATATCCCTCCTCCTATACCGTGGCCGTGGATCCGAAAATCTTTCCATACGGGACGAGGTTTCTAATCCCCGGCCACGGGCTTAAAATAGCCCAGGACACCGGCGCAGCCATGCGCAAAAGGACCCTGGAAGTATCGAGGGGGACAAACCAATATTATTTGGTCGATCTGGCCGTTAAAACCAACCAAGAGGCCATCAAACACGGTAGGAAGGTCCTGCCCACTATTGTACTGAGAGATAAAGGAGGAAAAGATTATGAATATAGCACGACCAGTAAATGATTGCTGCGGAGGTACGCCCAACCCCCAAAAAACCTTAACCCACCAAGAAAGACTTGTTTCTCTCAATTCCCCTTAAATTTAGCTGAGAAGAGATAAATAGTATTCAGACGCGTCAGAATGGACTATATTCGTTTTGACCCCCTTGCTGGTATATTTACCTTTTGAGGGCAGTTTTGTCGAAATGTGTCGAATCGTGGGCGCAGGTGGACCTATGATTAAGTAAGGGTGTAGGTAACTCCTGCACCCCTTTAACTAGTCTGAAATATGAGTGGTGATGCGATTGGCAAATCCACAAACAGAAAATGGATTTACAAAAATAGCCAATGAGATACTTGAAGCTCTTTATCGGCGCGCAGGTAAGCTTTCAGGGACGAAATATGCTCTTTGCTTATTGGTAATTAGACTAACATATGGCTATCAGCGCAAGGAGTGTCACTTATCATTAAGAGAAGCTGCCGAGGCCCTTGGAGTAAGCGAAAAGCAGGTAAAAATAGCTTGTGACGAGCTATTAAATAAGCATTTCATTTTCAAAGAAACACAGCCGCCAAAAGGTACTATTTCCCGCAAGGTTAAGTTTAATAAAAACTATGACTTATGGAAGTTTTAGTTTAGTGCGTAGTCTGTAAAAATTGCGAAACAGGGCAGGTGATTAGATGCAACGTATTTTAGATGCAACTTGTGGCAGCCGAATGATTTGGTTTGAAAAGCAGCATCCCGACGTCTTATATATGGACAACCGGTGTTTGACAGAAGTCCTGTGTGATGGGCGGGTGCTTAACATTAAACCGGATATAATTGCAGATTTTAGAAACATGCCTTTTCCTGACAATTCTTTTTACTTGATTATTTTTGATCCTCCTCACTTGAAACAGGCCGGGCAAAATTCATGGTTAGCCAAAAAATACGGCATACTCTCCGACAACTGGAAACAGGATATTTCACAGGGTTTTCAGGAGTGTATGAGAGTACTAAGGCCCAATGGAACATTAATTTTTAAATGGAATGAAGAACAAGTTAAATTGAGTGAAGTTTTAAAAGCCATTGGCCAAAAGCCGCTATTCGGAAACCGAAGAAATAAGACACATTGGTTAGTTTTTATAAAATAATGCACATTCCAAAGATTAAGTGCAATATCGGGGGTAATGACTGGTGAACTACGATTTCTATATCACTCCACAAGAATACGAACGAGCTGCTCAAAACGGAATTAGTCCAGCAGTTTTAGAGGTTCGTGTTAGGTCTCTGGCCTGGGCGAAAGATAGGGCCATAAGCGAGCCACCACAAAAGAAAAAGAGACTTCCGAGTCATCTGGTAAAGCTTGCAGAGCAGAACGGTATTTGTTACAGGACTTTTTTATGGCGAGTCAATACGCTCGGCTGGGACCCGGAAAGAGCAGCAACGCAGCAACTCCAGGATCGGAAAGCACAGGCCATAAAAGCTTATGAAAAAAGCCGTGTATATCCTCGTGAATACGTGGAAATGGCAAAGAACAATGGTATTCCATACGATACGTTTCGGCGTAGAGTAAAAAGTGGCTGGGACATTGAAAAGGCTGCGACACTTCCACCTTTGACAAGCCGGGAAATTGGATTGATGACTAAAGGAAAAAGAGAAAAATGGATAAAAGGAATTTTTAAAAAGTAGGGCCGGAACTCCGTTTTTGCAATGATCATTGTTTTGCCGCTGACTGTATCAAGCGATATCCCGGTACTTCGTTGGCTGACATGGTCAGCAAAATGTATCCTGAGATGAAGATTAGCAAGGAGGCGTAAAACTCTATGGATGATGAAAGAAGAAAGGCCGTAAAAGAACGGCTGGACAATATCATCAGTAATTTAAATGATAACCTCTTACAAGTGGTTTTCTCCCGGACTCACAGGGAAAAGGTGGATATGTGTCACCTAATTCATCAACAGGTTTTATGTCTTAAAGTTCTATCGGACAATTTAAAATACGATGAAGATATTCCCTTTTGATTGTCCATGAACATCAATAATAGTCAAAAGGATTCTGTGGATAATTCTGTGGATATGTTGTGGATAACCCTGTGGATAAACCATATTATTCCAATTCGGGGTACACCAAATGGTGTACTCTAGGTTCCTTGTACCAATTGCGGCAGTATGGCTGAGAGGCTGCCGAAAGAAAATATTAAATAAATATATAAAGAAATATATAAAAGAGCGTGGTAAAGGAAGTTGTGTCTATTGTATAAAGACAGGGGTCATTTTTCTCTTTCTTTTTTTTAAAAAAAATTAAGGAGGTATTAGGGACAATGAGGAAACAATCAATGCTTAAAGTTTGCCCTCACTGTTCTTGGGATAAATATAAAGTAAATACCGAAGCCTGGATAGATGGTAAAAGTTATATTTGTAAGAGGTGCGGTCATAAATTTAACCAGCATAGGTTAAAACCTGTATCTGCAAGGTGAAGTCTACCATGAACGATAAATTAGTAATACCTATGCAGCTCCCAGGGCTAAATGAGATTATAGATGCTGCAAAAGGTCATTGGTCTAATTACAGAGACTTAAAGGAAACATATACAAAAGCAGTAGCATGGCCAGCAAAAATGTTAAAACCTTTTGAAAGAGCTGAATTGGATATAACATGGTTTGAACCAAATAAAAAGCGAGACTTAGACAATATCTCGGCAGGGAAAAAGTTTATTTTAGATGGTTTTCAGAGAGCCGGGCTTATAAAGAATGACGGATGGAAGCAAATCGCCGGCTTTAACGATACGTTCGATGTGGACCCGAAGAATCCCAGGGTAGAAGTGAAGATAAGGAGGTTGTGACCGTGAAAGAACTGACAAAACAACTACCTAAAGGAAAATGCAAGGGTTGTGGTGCAGATATCTATTGGATAAGAACACATGCAGGCCGACTAATGCCGGTAAATACCACTAGAAAGTTAATATTAGCTGATGCCAAGGATAGTGATACTACTATTGTTACTGATAAAGGAGAAGTTGTTACCGGCAAACAGGTAGAAAACGGCTTTTATACCGATTATGGCTATGAAAGTCATTTTGCAACCTGTCCTGCAGCTGCGGAATATCGAAGAAAGAAGGATAATCAAATTTAATAGGGGGCTGACAACCCCCATTTTTTTTGTGATGTGGTATACTCAAGCTGTAAATGTCGAAATTTGTAGAAAGGGGGTTTTACCTTGACAATTGAAAAGCGTAAAATCCCTTGGACCAAGATAAAAACGGACTTTATTAAAAACAATCTCTCTTACAGAGATTTACAAAAAAAATATGGTGTTAGTCTGTATTCTATTGGCCAGCGTGGTAAGAAGGAAAACTGGGTGGAGCTACGCGCGGATTATCACAACAAAACATTTACCAAGGCTATACAAAAGGCCCAGGAAAAACAATCTGAAAAAATGGCCGAGGAAATGATTCTGGCAGACCAGGCAGCGGCTGCAATTATCCGCCTGGCTAATTCCATCCTACAGGACCCAAAGCAATTCAACCGGCATATTGTCAAATTAAGAACTGGCTACGGCAAAGGGAATTTTGATGAAAGGTTAATCGAGGAGGAATTTGATACCGTTGACACCCGCCGTCTCAAAGACCTTGCAGCTGGACTAGAGGCCGCAACTCGCCTCTCTCGCACAATTAAGGGGATCCTGGATGAAGAAGCTAAACAACGGCTACAGATTGAGAGAGAAAAGCTGGAGATTGCCAGAAAGTCTGCTGGTATTGGTAATGAAGATGAAGAAGAAAGCGGCATTATTGAAATTCCGGCAATGGCGGAACCAGATGAGGACGCAATTGAACTGGGAATATTAGATATGGACGTGCCCCAGGGAGGGCCAGGGAGGAAAGGACAGTGGCTAAAGTAATATGGACCCCACAGCCAAAGCAGCGCATTTTCCTTTCCCGTCCTGAATCAGAGGTGTTTTATGGTGGGGCTGCCGGTGGCGGGAAATCGGACGCCATCATTGTTAGACCGTTACGACAGGTACATATCCCGCATTTCCGGGCCATCATTTTCCGTAAAACCTTCCCGGAAGCGTCACAGCTCATTGACAGGAGTCTTGAGCTTTATAAGAAGGCTTTTCCTGCGGCCAAATACAATGACAACAAGCACGTCTGGACCTTCCCCTCTGGTGCCAAGGTTTACTTTGGTTCAATGCAGCACAAGAAGGACCGGTTTAAATATCAGGGGAAGCGATTCGATGAAATAAACTTTGACGAGCTTACGCATTTTACATGGGACGAATACTCCTATATGTTTTCTCGTAACCGGCCAGGGGGCCCAGGGACTCACGTAAGCATAGCGGCTACAGGAAACCCTGGTGGAATTGGTCACGGATGGGTAAAACTACGGTTTATTTTATCAATGCAGCCTTTTAAGAGATACATAGCCAGGGTAAAAGTCGCCGGTAGGGAGTATGTTAAAGACCGGGTATTTATCCCGGCCACAGTGTTCGATAACCCGATTCTCCTCAATAACGACCCCAACTATATTGCAGCTCTGGCACAGCTCCCGGAGGCAGAAAGAAAGGCCCTGCTGTTTGGTGATTGGAACACTTTCCAGGGCCAGGTATTTGTTGAGTGGAGAGATGACCCAACCCATTACAAGGACCGCCAATGGACGCATGTTATCAGCCCGTTTCTTGTCCCACGCGAGTGGAAACGGTTTCGGACGCTGGACTGGGGCTATACAAGGCCGTTTTCCGTCGGTTGGTGGGCTATGGACCATGACGGGCGGCTATACCGCGAGCGCGAGCTTTACGGCTGCACCAATGAACCTGACCGGGGCCTGCGCTGGACCCCTGGACAGGTTGCGGAAAAGATAAAGGAGATTGAGGACAAATATTACAAGGGCATACACTTCCGTGGAATTGCAGATCCGGCCATATTCCAGCGTGACACCGGAGAAAGTATAGCTTGGACTTTTGAAAATTATGGCGTGTATTGGGAGCCGGGCGATAATAAACGTATTCCCGGCAAAATGCAGTTTCACTACCGCTTGACTTTTGATGAGAACGGTTATCCCATGATGTATAGCTTTAGCTGGAACAAGGGCTTCAATCGCACGATCCCAACGCTCGTTTATGATGATCATGATGTAGAGGATGTGGATACATCTGGAGAGGACCACTGCTACGATGAGGCCAGATACCTATTTATGGATAACCCGATACCAGCACCGCCAAGTGTGGGTATTACAGAGCAGCCATACAACCCATT
>JAIHAN010000134.1 GCA_020054815.1 Peptococcaceae bacterium
TTGCAGGTATGGCCCTGGCCGTTTCTTTAGGTTTAGGACGAAATGGTATTATTCTTCCTTTATTAATTGCAGCTGCCGGCATTGTATCCTCCATTATCGGAACCTTCTTTGTCAAGACTGATGAAGGAGCTAATGCGGCCAAAGCCTTAAGTATGGGTACACTGGTAGCCAGCATTCTAGCAGTTGTCGCTACTTATTTCCTATCCATTAATCTCTTGCCTGCTACCGGAAAAGTTACAGGTATGGGTGTCTTTATCGCTACCGTAGCTGGTCTGGCTGCTGGTGTAGCTATCGGTAAGATTACCGAGTATTATACTTCCGGAGATTTTAGTCCTGTTAAAGAAATTGCCAAGGCTTCCCAGACCGGTACTGCTACTAATGTCATCGCCGGTATCGCCATCGGTATGGTCAGTACAGCAGCTCCCGTTATTGTTACTGTTGCAGCTATCTTAATCGCCTTTAAGTTCGCTGGTCTGTACGGTATCGCCCTGGCGGCCGTAGGCATGCTGTCTACCACAGGAATGGTGGTGGCCGTAGACGCTTATGGTCCTATTGCTGACAATGCTGGCGGTATCGCTGAGATGTCTCACCTGGATCCGAAAGTAAGAAAAATTACGGATGCTTTAGACGCTGTAGGTAACACTACTGCTGCTATCGGTAAAGGCTTTGCCATTGGTTCCGCAGCTCTAACAGCGCTGGCTCTCTTCTCTGCCTATACAGCAGCTGCGGGTATCACCAACATCGACCTCTTAAATCCTGCCGTGGTGGCTGGTCTCTTTATCGGCGGTATGCTTCCTTACCTCTTCTCTGCTATGACCATGCAGGCTGTTGGACGAGCTGCCTTTGACATGATTGAGGAAGTAAGAAGACAGTTTAAAACTATTCCCGGCCTCATGGAAGGTAAAGCCAAACCTGACTATGCCAACTGTGTAAGGATTAGTACGGGTGCTGCTTTAAGGGAAATGATTCTCCCCGGTTTATTGGCCGTGATTGCACCTATCTTTGTCGGTCTCATGCCCGGTTTGGGCAAAGAAGCTCTGGGCGGTCTCCTGGCCGGCGCCCTCGTATCCGGTTTCCTCTTGGCCATTATGATGGCTAATGCCGGCGGCGCCTGGGATAACGCCAAAAAATATATTGAAGCAGGCAACTATGGCGGCAAGGGTTCGCAAGCCCACGCTGCAGCTGTTTCCGGTGATACCGTAGGCGATCCTTTCAAGGATACCTCCGGGCCCTCCATCAACATTTTAATCAAACTTATGACCATTGTTTCTCTGGTCTTTGCACCATTGTTTATGTAAAATAAAGAGCCTGGCTCTCAACGGAGTCGGGCTTTTGTTTTACGATACGACTTCCGTTTTCCGACATCCGATTTATTGGTACCGGAGCCCAGTGTCCGGTGTCCGGTTAATTCACTGGTCACAGGTCACGGGTCACTGATTTCGATCACAGGTCACGGGTCACCGATTCCGGTCCCCGGTCACCGGTCACGGATCACTGCCAACTAACAACTACCAACTAACAACTAATTGGCTCGCCAACTCCCGCACTTTGGTATATAATAATAAGAGCTTACTGGTAAAAGGAGGTAGAAGCTATGGAATATCGTCCGTTAGGGAAAACAGGCTTAAAGGTTTCCTTAATGGGCTTTGGGGGTATTCCCATTCAAAGGGTTTCCCGGGAAGAAGCCAAGGAAATAATTACGGGGGCCATAGAGAGAGGTATTAACTTTTTTGATTCGGCCCGTGGTTATACGGACAGTGAAAGCAAGATAGGACAGGCTGTCAAAGGAAAAAGAGATAAAGTAATCCTCGCCACCAAAACCATGGCCCGTACCTATGAGCAAATGACAGCGGATATTGATAAAAGCCTTCGAGAATTTGGCGTTGACTATATTGACCTCTACCAGTGTCATAATGTGAAATCCCAGGAAGACCTGGATAAAATACTGGCCCCCGGGGGTGCCCTGGAAGCCCTGGATGATGCTAAAAAAGCAGGGAAAATCGGTCATCTTGGAATTACCGGCCATAGAGCCCCCGTTGTGGTGGCAGGGGTAAAAACAGGTAAGTTTGCCACGGTCCAGTTTCCTTATAATTTCATCGAACGTGCAGCGGAAGAAGAACTTTTTCCTTTAGCGCGGGAAATGAAAATGGGCATTATTGTTATGAAGCCTCTGGCCGGCGGCGCTTTCACGAAACCCCAATTGGCCCTGCGTTTCCTATTACAGCAAAATGTCAGCGCCATCATACCGGGAGTGGATTCCCTGGAACAGGTGGAGCTCAATGCTGGGCTAGCTACCGAAAAAATCCCCCTTTCTCCGGAAGAACTTGAGTATCTTATCAAGGAAGCCAAGGAAATAGGTGAACGTTTCTGCCGCCGCTGCGAGTACTGTAAACCATGCCCGCAAAATCTCGATATGCCCACCTATTTCATTTTACATGGCTACTATGAACGGTATGGGTTGCCTGACTGGGCCCGGGAACGTTACCAATCCCTGGGCGTGAAAGCCAATGCCTGTGAAGACTGCGGTTTGTGTGAAACCCGCTGCCCCTATAACTTGCCTATTCGTGAGATGCTGAAAAAAGTCCATCGAGATCTAGGCTAGGAGGTACACTATGGCCATTGTCCACCGTAATGCCCAACCCTTCTTTTATGACGGGAAAAAGGCCATGTGTCTTTTGGTGCATGGCTTCACCGGATCGCCTTCGGATATGCGGGTCCTGGGAGAATACCTCAAGGGGAAGGGTTATGGCGTGTCTTGTATACTTCTGCCGGGACACGGTACATCGCCGGAGGATATGGAGAAAACAGCCTGGCCTCAGTGGTACCGTGCTGTAGAAGATGAGTACCTGAGACTGAAAGCGATATATTCCCCTGTTATTCCCATTGGTCTATCCATGGGGGGGATTTTGTCTCTTCACCTGGCGGCTCAACATGGGGTACCGGGGCTTGTCGCCTTAAGCTCTCCCATATTTATCGGCAACCGGAAAGCTTATCTGGCACCGCTCTTGCAGTTTATTTATAAATACCACGGTAAACCTGTTGCCGTCGAACAGTGGCGAAAGGAACTTGAAGAAGGGCACTTCTACTATACCACAACTCCGGTTAAGCCCCTGGTTTCCTTGCTGGCTCTCATACGCATGGTCAAAAAGGAGTTGCCCCAGATCAAGGCCCCGGCTTTGATTATGCAATCATGGAAGGATGGCACCGTTAACCCTAGAAGCGCTCAATATATATATGACAACCTGAGTAGTGACGATAAAGAACTTATCTGGCTGGAGAAATCAGGGCATGTGATAACTTTAGGCCAGGAAAGAGAACAGGTTTTCCAGGCCGTGGAAAAGTTTATCCAAAAAATCGCCGGGAATATGGAGGTACATTAATGGAGTTGTCATATGATCATTACTGCTTTGGCTGTGGGGAACATAATCCCCATGGACTTAAATTAAAATTTACTTACGATGGGACAAACATTAAGACGACTTTTGTCCCTGGAGAAGTGCACCAGGGCTATCCCGGTATCATGCACGGCGGTATTACCAGTACAATCCTGGACGAGGTTATGTCCCGCTGCATCAATGTTCTCGGATATATTGCAGTGACAGCACGTTTGGAAGTTCGTTTCCGGGAGAGTATTCCCTTACATACTCCTGTTACCTTTGAAGCCTGGATTGTAAACAGAAAAAGGAATTTGGTTGATACCGAAGCACGGGCCCTTTTATCTGACGGAAAAGTAGTAGCGGAAGCCCAGGGAAGATTCATGATCATCCAGGAGCAATCTTCCCCCACAGACCATCCACAGCAAACGTGAACCGTGTCCCGTGAACTTGAGATCGTTAACCGTGATGACGTGAACCGTAAACCGTAGTATAGTTGCACCCTGTGGCCTTTAATGACGGTTAACGGTTAACTGTTAACGTGGTACGATAAAATTTTGCCAACTACCAACCAATAACTACCAACTAACAACTGCCAACTAACAACTAAATTTGGAGGTAAAATCTAACAATGATGAATCGTGAAGAAGCACTAAACACTCTAAGCCAGTACATTTCCAATAAGAACCTTTTAAAACACATGTATGCGACAGAAGCCGTTATGGGGGCCCTGGCCAAGCATTTTGGCGAAGATGAAGCAGCCTTTAGAATGGCAGGATTAATGCATGATATTGATTATGATGAGACAAAGGATGATCCGGCGCGCCACAGCCTGGTAGGTGGAGAAATTCTGGAGAAATTAGGTTTCCCGGAAAAGGTGGTGTATGCCGTAAAATGTCACAACGAGTATCACCAACTGCCCCGGACAAGCCTCATGGACAAAGCCTTATATGCTACCGACCCTTTAACCGGCCTTATTGTAGCGGGAGCATTAATTCATCCCGAGAAGAAACTTGCGCCTATTGATGTTAATTTTCTTGTCAACCGTTTTTACGAAAAGTCTTTTGCCCGCGGCGCCAATCGGGAACAAATTGCGTCATGTTCCGAATTGGGTTTGAGTCTTGATGAATTTATTGCCATTGGTTTGGATGCCATGAAGGCTATTCATAAAGAATTGGGGTTATAACAACATAGGAAGTTTGTATTTTGCTGAAAAATGGGTAGTATATAAATATCTATCCATTTTTTCTATTAAGGAGATTGAATAGTGATGACCAGAGAAGAACTGCTTGAATATATGTGGCATAACTCCTATAAACCCATGACGGTCGATGAATTGATAACCCAGCTGGAAATTACTGAAGTTCCTGAATTTACCGCTATGTTGAAAGCCATGGAGGAAAAAGGTGAAATTATTCTGAACCGTAAGGGACGCTATGGCCTTCCGCAGCGGATGAACCTCAGTGTGGGGCGGATCCAGGGGCATGCCAAAGGCTTTGCTTTCCTCATTCCCGATAATCCTCAGGAACAGGATGTCTTTATTAAAAATGAGGACCTCCAGGGTGCTATGCACAATGACCGTGTTATTGTACGTCTTCATCGTCATCTGGAAGACGGTCGTAAAAGAGAAGGCGAGGTTATACGGATACTGCAGCGGGCCAACGAACAGGTGGTGGGTACCTTTGAAAGCAGCAGGTATTTCGGTTTTGTGGTTCCCGATGATAAGCGCCTGGGCATGGATATCTTTATACCCAAAAACGAGACGGCCGATGCCCGTGATGGTGACAAGGTAGTAGTGGAGATTACCAGGTGGCCGGAGCCCCGCCGCAATCCGGAAGGAAAAGTTATCGAAGTTTTAGGCCATAAAAATGATCCGGGGACAGATATTTTATCCATAGTTCGTAAATACCAGCTTCCCGAGGCTTTCCCTGAGGAAGTTCTGGCCGCGGCGGAAAAAGTACCGTTGACCATTGCCCAAGAAGAAATTAAAGGGAGGCGCGATCTTCGTCATCTGCCCATGGTGACCATCGACGGCGAGGATGCCAAGGATTTAGATGATGCCGTTACCCTGGAGATATTGCCCAATGGGAATTACTATTTAGGGGTGCATATTGCCGATGTGGGTTACTATGTGAAAGAAGGAAGTGTGCTGGACCAGGAAGCACTAAAACGGGGGACCAGTGTATATCTGGTTGACCGTGTCATACCTATGCTGCCTCCCCGGCTTTCCAACGGTATCTGCAGCCTCAACGCCAATGAAGACCGTTTGGCTATGACCTGTTTTATGGAAATAAACGCTGAGGGCCAGGTTGTTAATCACGAGATTTGCCAATCCATGATTCGGGTCAAAGAACGCATGACCTATACCAATGTGCGCAAAATCCTGGAAGAACAGGATCCCTGTCTTTTGGAAAGATACTATGAATATGTGCCCATCTTTGAAACCATGCGTGACCTCTGCCATATTTTACGCAATAAGCGCCTGCGCAGGGGCGCTATCGATTTTGATTTCCCTGAAAGCAAGGTAAAGCTTGATGAACGGGGTAAACCGGTTGAAATCATTAAGCGAGAACGTTCTATTGCCGAAATGATTATTGAAGAATTTATGATTGCCGCCAATGAAACAGTGGCGGAACACTATTACTGGCTGGAAGTCCCTTTCCTCTACCGGGTCCATGAGGAACCTGATTTAGACGATATTACCGAGCTCAATGATTTTTTAGGGGCCTTTGGTTACCATGTTAAAACAAACAGCCGTGGGGAAGTGAGCCCTCGCGCCTTTCAACAGGTAGTGGAAAGGGTAGAAGGAAGACCGGAAGAAAGGGCTGTGAATACGGTGATGCTCCGCTCCATGAAACATGCCCGTTATGCTCCCGATGCCCTGGGGCATTTTGGCCTGGCCGCCGAATATTACTCTCACTTCACCTCTCCTATCCGGCGCTATCCAGACCTGGCCATCCACCGGGTTATCCGTGAAATTCAGGCCCATGGGCACCTTTCCAGTACGAGACATAAAAAATTGGCCCAGTTGATGGCCGAATACGCCGAGCAGTCTTCCCTCCGGGAAAGGGTAGCCGAGGATGCCGAGCGGGAGTCTGTGGACCTGAAGAAGGTAGAGTTCATGAAAGACTATGTTGGTCAGGTCTTCGAGGGATTCATCAGCGGTGTTACCTCCTTCGGTTTCTTTGTAGAACTTCCCAATTCGGTAGAAGGCCTGGTCCATGTGTCCACTTTAAATGACGATTATTACCAGTTCGTAGAGAAAAATCTCATGCTGGTGGGTGAACATACAAGGAAGGTCTACAAAATTGGCGATCCGGTGAGGGTTGTTCTGACACGGGTGAATATCCCGGAACGCAACATCGATTTTGAAATAGCCCCGGAAGAAGAACCGACCTTTTCCGGAAAATCCCGCCGCCTTGACGCCAGGGGGAAAGCTGGTATAATTAAAGGTAGCAGGTAAAGTTTTGGTTGTTTTGACTCATATCATGTGGTATAATCAAAACCCTGACTGTTTTCTAGGAAACATGCCAGGGTTTCTTGGTAATCTAATCAAATAACAGTTGTAGACCTCACAATCAGCCCCAATGATTCTCGGAGGTCGGAAATCGGATATCGGAAAACGTAAAAATTTGCCAGGAGAGAAGAAGGATGGCAGATGCAGTTGTAAAAGTGGTAACCGAAAACCGCAAAGCTCGCCACGACTACTTTATTGAAGAAACTTATGAGGCTGGCATTGCTTTAACCGGTACGGAAGTAAAATCGTTACGGGCCGGGAAAGCTAATCTCAAAGACAGCTATGCCAGAGTAGAAAACGGCGAGATGTTCTTATTCAATATGCACATCAGCCCCTATGAGCAGGGAAACCGCTTTAATGTGGATCCCCTCAGGGCGAGAAAACTTCTCCTCCATAAAGGTGAAATCAACCGCCTTTTCGGCAAAGTGATGCAGCAGGGTTTGACCCTGGTTCCTCTCAAGGTCTACTTTAAACGGGGCCGGGCCAAGGTAGAGATTGCCCTGGCTAAAGGTAAAAAACTCCATGATAAGCGCGATGCTATTGCCGAGAAGGACGCCCGGCGGGAAATGGATAGGGCCTTGCGGGGAAAGGATAACAACAGTTGGTAGTTGTTAGTAAATTAATAACTGATAACTGGTGACGAGCAATATTATACTACCAACTGCCAACTACCAACTAGCAACTAGATTTTGGGGGTGTACTGGCTTCGACGGGGGAAGCGGTGGCAGGAGAAGCGAGCCGAGGTCGCATTAGCTCGTAAAAACAATGCACAAAAAGTAAACGCTAACGAAAATTACGCTTTAGCTGCTTAATTGCAGTCTAACCTCTTACCTTCTGTGCCTGCGGTGAGGGCTAAGGGGTCATTTTAGCAGGCTACTTCCGGGCGAGAGTCTCATAACCCGGGGGGAAACTGATGGGACTGGCCGGCGGGCATCCTGTTTGTGGGAGTCCCAAAGGCGAGATTTAAAACACAAACTACGCTCGTAGAAGCTCTTGTGGTCGGTCCTTCGGACAGGGGTTCGATTCCCCTCACCTCCACCAAAATTTGATATATAAAAGACCTAGCTAAATTAGGAAAGGGACAAAGGGACAGGTCCCTTGTCCCGTCTATTTTGGAGTGTTATACTTTATTCGGGTGATTATTATGCCAAGACAAGCACGAGAAAAAAGCAAGAG
>JAIHAN010000135.1 GCA_020054815.1 Peptococcaceae bacterium
CCTTGTCACTGATGGTAGATTCTCCGGCACTAACAATGGATGTTTTGTGGGCCATATCTCCCCGGAAGCGGCGGAAGGGGGACCAATCGCTCTGGTGCAAGACGGAGATTTAATTGAGATCGACATACCGGAGAGAAAACTGGAGCTTTTGTTGGACCCCCATGAATTGGAACGCAGGAAAGAGGCCTGGCGTCCTGCTCCGCCCCGTGTTACCGAGGGTTATTTGTATCTTTACAGCAAACTGGCGGAGTCAGCGGATAAAGGCGCCATCATCAAGCACCGTGCTGAATGAGAAAGAACTTATCAGGTTAGAGAGTGGCGGATCCCTATAGTCGGTGGTATACTTTTATACATGAGGGAAGACCCGGGAAACATAAGAAAAGGTTCCCGGGTTTTTGTTCTTGTAATAAGATAAATGCAATTATCTTTATCAAATAACCCTAAAGGTAGAGGTGACACTTAAAATGGATTCTGGTCTTATCCAATTCCATGTAGAAATAGACCGGGCAGATATGACCCTGGGAGATTATCTCCGTAAGGTGAAACACATTTCGGCCAAGGCTCTGACCAGGTTAAAACATCACGGGCAGGTATTGGTCAATGGAGAGTCCTTTCTCCTCAAAGACCGGATTCAAGCGGGTGATTGTATTTCCCTGATCTATCCCCCGCAGCAGGCCAGTGAATACCTGCAGCCGGAATACCTTCCCCTTAATATTATCTATGAAGATCAGGATGTACTGGTGATCAACAAAGGGGCCGGGATTTGTGTCCATCCCACCAAGGGATACCCCTGCGGGACCCTGGCCAATGGTATCCTGTACCACTGGGAGAAAAATGGAGAGACGGCCTATGTCCATTTTGTGAACCGCCTGGATAAAGATACTTCCGGGCTGGTGCTGGTGGCCAAGCATACGTACAGTGCCCAGCAGCTTTTTTGCCAGCAGAAAAAAGGAATAATCACCAGGCAATATTTAGGCCTGATCACAGGAATAATGCCGGAATCAGCCGGTATCATTAATTTACCCATTGGACGCCTGCCGGGTAAAACCACCAAGCGCATCATTTCCCCGGAGGGACTGCCTGCGGTTACTCATTTTCAGGTATTAGAAATTATCGGTGGTTATACTTTATTAAAATTAACCCTGGAAACAGGCAGGACCCATCAAATCCGGGTCCATTTGAGCCATCTGGGCTACCCTTTAGTAGGAGATGAGCTTTACGGGGGCGAAAGCTTCCTGGCCAGCCGGCAGTTGCTCCATGCCTTTTGCTTAACCTTTATCCACCCCCGCTCAGGTGAAGAACTTAAGTTTAGTGTTCCTTGGCCGGAGGATATGGACCATATCATAAACAAACTTAAGAATAACATAATGAAATGAGTGTAAAGAGTATGTACAATTGTCGAATAATGTTATAATATTATTACATTGATGTTACTATATTCTGGTTATAAGTTAGAGGAGACTATGGCAAGATTTCTACAAACACATGGACGCCAGTTGCTGCATTTAGCTTTTCTGGGGATATACTTAGCCTCGGTGATCACAAAGATATCTGTTTTAAACGTCATGCTGGCTATATTCTTACTGTTGTTAGTGGGACAAGCTGTATTCGGTGCTTCTTCCTCGAACCAAAAGGTTGCGATGGCGTTATTCACCCTGGGGGGCGCAAGCCTGGCCTTCGCGGGAGCTCCTGTTACAGACTGGCTCACGGCTTTAACTTTTAATGCCGGATTAGTCGCTTTGTTTGTGGCGCTGCCTCTCTTTTCCTTTTTGCTTTATTACGAAGATTATCAACAAGCCATCACGGATTTTTTTCAGAAATATGTCAGGGGTAAATCCGGTTTTAATATTCTTACGGCCTGGCTCTCCTTTATTCTCGGTGCCATTTTAAACCTGGCAGGCATTCATATGTTATATCATCTCCTGGAAAAAAACGCCGGTGATTTTGAGAATAGAACAGGTTTTTACCAGGCTTTGGTGAGGGGAAATCTGGCCGGGGTGTTTTGGGCACCCAATTTCATGTCGGTAGCCGTTGTCCTGCAATATGTCCATATATCCTGGTTAAAAATTGCTCCCCTGGGAGTTTTACTTTCTGTCATAATGTTAGTTTTTATTTCCCTTCTATTTATCATTGGTAATCGAAGAAATCAAACAAAAGCTTTTACGCAACCGGAACCTCTAGAATTTTCGTGGAAACCCTTGTTTCATCTCTTGCTTGTCTATGTCGGCTTAATTTTTACGGTTAGTCTCTTTAATATTTTTACACCTTATAAAATTCTCACTATTGTGCCCTTAGTGGCTCTCATCTATCCTTTGTTGTTAGCCCTTATCCAAAATAAAATGGATATTTACCTAAAACAGCTGGACAATTATTACCATTGCTCCCTGCTGAAACTTAAAAATGAGGTTTTACTCTTTGCCTCCGTAGGTTTCTTCGGTAAAGCCCTGGATATCACGGGCATAGGGGCTGAGGTTTCCCACTATATACCGCTAGAACAGGTTTCCCTGCCTGCGCTGGCTGTTTTCATGGTTCTATCAGGTATGGGTATCTTATCCATGGTCGGTATTCATCCTGTGGTATCCATCTCTGCTTTGGCTGCTACCATAGGCTACAATACCCTGGGTGTATCTCCCCAGGCTTATGCTTATACATTACTTTTAGGATATGCAATTGCCGTGATGGTCTCGCCTTTTTCCGGGATGTCCCTGGTCATGTCAGGGTTAACCGGGGAAAATCCCTGGAATGCCGTACCACGTTTGAACATCCTGTTTGCCCTGGCTGCCACTTTTCTGTATTCGGTGATTTTGCCCTTCATATAACAAGAAAAATATGGCAGTATTGTAATAGACCTTCCAAATTTAGGAAGGTCTATTTAGCGCCAGCCGGGAAGTAATCTTTTTGGTAGCATAAGTATTTGTCGGGGAGGAACTTGCATGACCAACATCATCGAGGTCCGGGAGTTGGTTAAAGAGTTTTCGGGCGTTAAAGCTGTAAACGGGATAAGTTTTGAGGTTTCCCGGGGGGAAATCTTTGGTTTCCTGGGACCCAACGGAGCAGGCAAATCCACAACCATGAAGATACTGGCCACCCTGCTAAAGCCTACCTCCGGTTATGCTGTCTTGAACGGGCTTGACATCAGGGCAAATCCCCAGGGTGTCCGCCAGTCCATTGGTATGGTCTTTCAGGAAACGACCCTTGATGAAAAACTGACGGCCAGGGAAAACCTCATGTTTCACGGGCTCTTATATAACATTCCCGGCAAGGCTTTGCGGGAAAGAATGACTAAAGTCCTGGGTATGGTGGAATTAACAGAGCGCCAGGATTCCCTGGTCCGTACTTTTTCGGGAGGAATGAAAAGGAGACTGGAGATCGCCCGGGGATTGATTCACTATCCTAAAGTCCTTTTCCTGGATGAGCCTACTGTGGGACTAGATCCCCAGACAAGGTCCCATATCTGGGAATATATCCATGAACTTCGTAAACAGGAAGGACTGACCATTTTTTTGACCACTCACTATATGGATGAGGCGGAAAACTGCGACCGCATTGCCATTATTGACCACGGGCAAATTGTGGCACTGGATACTCCTGCCGGTTTAAAGGCTCAAGTGGGCGGGGATTTGATCAGAATGGTAGTCAAAGATAAACACAGGATCAAGGAACTGCTGCAAAAAGAATTTTCCCTCAGCGCCCGGGAGTTTGCTGAGGAATTGCAACTAGAAACGGGGAAGGGAGAGGAATTCATTCCTGTTTTAATCAGTAAGCTGCCCGGACAGATCCAGGCCATTAGTCTTCATAAGCCTACCCTGGATGATGTCTTTCTTAAACTAACTGGCCGGGAAATACGGGAAGAAGTCGTTAACAGTAAATGGCTGGCGAAAGGACGGAGGTGGAGAAAGTGACACGGGAACTTAAAGCCATTTATGTCATTTGGCTCAGAGATGTGCTGCGTTTTTTCAGAGAAAAACCCCGCATCATAGGCATGATTGGACAGCCTCTCCTTTACCTGTTGATTATGGGTAACGGGCTCTCCGCTACTTTACGTCTCCATGGAGCCCCTCCCGGTTTCAGTTATTTAGAGTTTATGTATCCCGGAATTATCGGGATGTCTGTCCTCTTCACTTCTGTTTATTCGGCTATTTCTATTGTTTGGGACAGGGAATTCGGGTTTCTCAAGGAAGTACTGGTAGCCCCTGTCCCCCGCTGGGCTGTGGCTGTAGGTAAAGCTGTGGGGGGAAGCACTATCTCCATGCTTCAGGCTACTATTCTCCTGATGATTGGGCCCTTTCTTGGCATTAAACTTACAGCGGTGACTGTCCTCTCCCTCTGGTGTGTTTTATTTATCATCGCCTTTTCCTTAACTTCTCTCGGGATTATTATTGCCTCCCGGATGGAATCAATGGAAGGTTTTCAGATGATCATGAACTTCCTGGTAATGCCCCTCTTTTTCTTGAGCGGTGCCATGTTTCCCCTCAGGGGAGTACAACCCTGGATGGAAAGCCTGATGCGTATCGACCCTCTCACCTACGGGGTTGATGCCATCCGTAATATCTTTTTTGCCCAGTCCCCTTACAGGGAGATTATGGTTCAGTTTTCTCTAGCCACCGATTTACTGGTCATCAGCGGGATGGCTCTTGTTTTCATTTTTTTGGCGGCTTATTCCTTTTCCCATGCCAAGTAACGGTCGCGTAAATTTCATCGCGTAAATTTCCACTTAACTCTTCAGCGTTTTTTCGTTATACTAAAGGAGTGAGTTTTTCACTTTCTAGGAAAGCGGTGTTGACCATTAATACACTCAGCAAGGAAATCAAAGAATGGATCATGACCATCCTCTTGGCGGTAGTGCTGGTACTAATCATTCGAACTTTCGTAATGGATAGCCGGATTGTACCGACTACCTCCATGGTTCCCACCATTATACCTCAGGATAGACTGTTTGTGGAAAAGATAACCCACCGGTTTAGCGGCCTTCACCGGGGAGAAGTCATTGTCTTTAAACCTCCGGTCCAATCCGGCTTAAAAGACGATTTAATTAAAAGGTTAATCGGCCTGCCCGGAGATACCGTTGAAGTAAAAAACGGTAAACTCTATGTTAACGATGTAGTTCAGAATGAGCCCTACCTGGCCGAACCTATGCAGTATTCCTACAAGAAAGTCACGGTGCCTGAGGGTAAACTCTTTGTCCTGGGAGACAACCGCAACAGGTCTTACGATTCCCATGAATGGGGGTTTGTGGATATTACCAGTGTGAAAGGCAAGGCCTTCATCACTTATTGGCCCCTCCACAGGTTTAAAGTCTGGTAATAGAAAACACGAGCTGTTCGACTTCCGATATCCGTTATCCGACTTCCGAATAATTAGTTTTATACTTTTTTCGAACGACGGGACTAAAAAGAGAGTGGCGCAGTTCAACTGTGGCACTCTCTTATCTTTTATCACTTATTAATATCTATGGTTTCCATCATTTGTTTTTCCACACCTAACAGGTGGTCATACATCCTTTCCCTGGCCAGGCGGGGGTTAGAGGCAGCAATGGCTTCGTAAATTCCCTTATGTTCTTTATAAAGTCTTTCCGGAGTCCCCGGGGTTAAATACAGGCGCTGCCGGCTGGTTCTCAGGCTCTGTTTCATAGTATCGGAGATGGTGTTCATTAAACGCAGCAAAATAGAATTATGGGCGGCCATGGCGATGGCAAAATGAAATTTATGGTCTGCTTCTTCTCCCAGTTTATTCTGTTCCAGGTCCAGTTTCATCTGTTTCAAGGCCTCTCCCATAACCTCAATTTCTTCTGGTGTGCCCCGTTCGGCGGCCAGCCCCGCTGTTTCTACCTCGAGAATTTTCCGTACTTCCAGGAGTTCCATAACAGTATCTTTTTCAATTGAAAGAATCAGAGCCAGGGGACCGATAATAGAATCTACAGTGGTTTGCCTGATAAAGGTTCCTTCACCGGGCCTTACTTCAATGAGGCCCATGATTTCCAGGGCGCTGAGAGCTTCCCGGACTGAAGCCCGACTGACTTTTAACTGCTCCGATAGTTCTCTTTCGGACAGCAGCTTGTCCCCAGGAGCCAGGCTACCTGAGTTAATCAGGTGGCGAATTTGTTCCACGATTTCTTCATAAATCTTCTTCGTCTTAATAGGCTTAAAGTCCATGATGCCAGCCTCCATTTATGATAATGTTAAAAAAGTATTACGCTTAAATCAAAATTATATCCCTTATTATATACCAAAAACCGAAGAACGTGGGAGAGGCTGCCCACGTTCTTCTACTATAATCTTATCTATTTCTTTAAGATATTCTCATCCTTATTAAAAATATATCAGTTATGGTAAGACTGTCTCTTTCCATTGACGGTGCAGGCAGGGCTTTTGTTGCCTTAGGACCTTAGAAAGAGATATACTTTTATATGAAAAGGGCAAAGGAGGAGAGACCGGAAATGAAGAAAATCGGTTTTATTGGGACAGGCAGTCTCGGCTCTATGTTGATCAGGGGGTTTGTGAGAAACGGCGTCATCGGGCCTGAAAATATCAATGTCATCAACCGTTCACCGGAAAAACCCCTGCGGTTAAAAGAAGAGGGGTTTTCCCTCCGTATATATTCTAACTATCGGGAACTGGTCAATGATTCTGAGATTATTTTTATCTGTGTAAAACCCAACGACTTACCCCAGGTCCTGGAAAGAACGGGAAGAGTGTTTCCACAAACAAAACTCGTGGTTTCTACCCTCTTGGCGCCTTCCCTGTCTGATTTGGAACAAATTATTGATGGGAAGCTGATCCGTATTTATCCCAGCGTAACCCAGAGTACAGGAAGAGGTGTCACCATTGTCACCTGGGGACAGGCCATTGGAAATCAAGACAGAACAGTATTTCTTCCTTATTTAAACGCTTTGGGCAAATATTATGTTCTTCCCGAAAATTTGTACAGAGCAGCGGGGGATATTACCAGCTGCGGACCGGCTTTCATGGCCGCCATGGTTAGGGCTCTCGCCGAGGAAGGTATCAAGCATGGCATTTCCCCGGAAATAGCGGGGGAGATGGCGGTGGAAACCATGCTGGGTACGGCCCTGTTGTTGCTGGAGCGAAAGTTGACTTTTAGCGAGCTTATCTCTCAGGTGGCTACCCCTGGGGGTTGTACGGCGGAAGGGTTAAAAATATTAGAGAAGAGTTTACCGGGCATCATGGACGAAATATATGAGGCTACCTGCAACAGGCAGGAGGCCGTCAGTGAAAGTGTCCGTAAGGCGTTATCCCATTAGGGAATCTTGTTTACACTATTTTTCAGGTGATAGAATTATACAGTGTAACTTTCAGGCGAAATAGAGGTGTGTTGCCATGACCTTGGAGCATTCCCAGGAGTGGGTCTATCTTACCAATGTATATAATCAAAAAGAAGCGGCAATTGTCTGTGATTTCCTATTACAAAACGGAATCACTGCCAAAAAACTTTTTCCCGGTGAAGGTGAGATGACAGAAGAAGAGGGGAGACCAAAATCAGGCGTCAATCTTTATGTGTCTAAAGAAAATTTGGCCGAGGCCAGGGAGCTTCTGCAAATAAAAGAACAAAAAGTGAGTACACTAGATAAAAGTAGTTTATTTTTCTGGATCGTAGCTATTCCAGGGCTCATTCTTTTTTTATGGCTTGCCTTTACCTTAATTACAAAACTAATGACAAAATAGAGGGGTTGAAGTAGATGGACGAAGCGGTAAAAGAACGACTGCGCGCACTTATTGAAGCAAAGAAACAAGGAAAGAATAGCTTCCCCGGTAGTAAAAAGGACATTTATCAAGCTCAGGGCAAAAAACGTAAAGGGATTAAACAGCGGAAGCAGGGAGGTCTTTTTGACAAATAACAACTTCGGTGCCGGCTTTCGCCAGGAAGAAAAGATGATGGCCCAACTAACAACTACCAACTAAAAAAAGAGCCCGCAGGCTCTTTTTTAATGGGTTCCAAACAAGGATAAGAGAACACCGGCAGCGACGGCAGAACCGATAACACCGGCCACGTTGGGACCCATGGCGTGCATGAGTAAGAAGTTCCTGGGGTTATCCTTCTGGCCCACT
>JAIHAN010000009.1 GCA_020054815.1 Peptococcaceae bacterium
TACCATCATATATATTGATATCTCATAGGCAGGGATGAATTTTATTAGAAGATCTGATTCTTTAGACAAATAAAACCCAGGGCAACTCCCTGGGTTTCTCCCTTTTCTTTATCCCCCGCACAGCACAGGAAGCAAGATGATCTTGCCAGTTTCACTTATTCCATCGGTTAAGACTGCTGCCTTACCATTGTAAACCACCATTACTTCATTAAGGTCGACTGTAAGAGGTTGACTCTCCAAGAATTTAGCAACAGTAGTCCCTTTAATAACTTCAAAGACTTCTTTTTTCTTTTCCATCCGGGGTAAATTCCATTCGACTTCGATAGTAATCTTTTCCATATGATAACACCCTAAAAAACCATCTCTGCCAAATCTTCATCAGTTATATCAAAGACTGTGCCTGTGGCGGGGTTTTCCTCTTCATAAAAATGTTCAGGTAAACGGTCATGGACTTTAGTAAAACCGGCTTTTTCATTAAAAGCCCTTTCCAAACTGAGGTTATCCCGCGCTATTTTTTCCAGATCCTCCGTCGTCAGATCCCAGCCGTAACGAGCGTTGATTAATTCGACTAAAATAGAACGGCCCTTCAGAGCGGGACCTACCATCATACAAAATCCTAAAGCATCGAGAATCGTTACGCCTATCTGGGCATTACGTGAAGCCACAACCTGACCGTCTTTTAGGTGATGCTTAATATTGGCACGTGCCACATTACCTGCCGTATGGTCTGCTCCCATAGCCGAGGTGATATAGGTGACAGCTGTTCCCTTAATGGCCCTGGGTTCATAGGCAGCCATACCCTGCCCTTTTACTGCAGGTACACGTCTGATACCAAAAACTTTTCCCGTTACGACAGAACCAGAGGCAATAATGCGCCCTAAATAGGTATCCTTAACAACTTCCTGCATCAGGTTAAGGACCGCCCCCTTGTCACCAAAGGGAATAATACCCGCTTCCATAGCCACACCTATGGCACAGCCTATTTCGATAGTATCCACACCATAATCATTGCAGAAGTAATTAAGTTGAGCCACCGTATCCAAATCATCAATTTCCAGGTTGGAACCCAACAGACAGATAGTTTCATACTCCAAAGGTGATACTATTTTGCTGCCCTTTTCATCGGCAAATATATTGGAACAACGCACGATACAGCCTGGCATACAGGCGTGGGTGGTCTTCCCCTCTCCACCCCGGTATCTAATGGTGTTATAAAGAGCTGCCCCGTTAAGTTTATCAGCAGCCTCAAAGCGGCCTGTAAAGAAATTACGGGTCGGTAATCCCCCCAGGGCATTGGTGATTTCCATCATCGCCGCCGTACCATACTTTGGGAAGATTTCGGCCGTTTGCGGATGGGTTAAGATATTTTGATGCAGTTCTTTAACCTTTTCCTTATATAACTCCTGGACCACCGGTTCTTCCAGCCTGCATCCCGTGTCATCCAGGACAATGCCTAAGAGGTGTTTGGCTCCCATGACTGCTCCTAACCCCCCGCGACCGCAAAACCTCCCGGGCACTCCGTCGGCATCATTAATAGCTATACCTGCCGTAAGCAGTCGTTTTTCTCCTGCAGGACCTATGAGAATTAAACCTGCTTTAAGCCCATATTCCTCATATATAATCTGAGCTTTTTCCGTGATACCCTTATCTTTTAGGTGACTGGCTTCTTGCAAGAAAACCTTATCTTTTTGTACTACCAGAATATACCAGTTGTTATCCTCACGAATCCCTTCTAATATTATAGCTCGGACACCCAGTCGTCCCATTTTGAAAGCGGCAATGCCACCGGCATTGCTTTCTTTGATGCCGCCCGTAAGGGGACTTTTGGCCCCGATAGATAGGCGGTTGGCACATGAAATGGTTGTTCCCGCCAGGAGGCCACAGGTAACAATAAGCTTGTTATGGGGCCCCAAGGGGTCTGCATAGGGAAGAACTTCATCATAAATCAAACGGGAAGAAAGGGCCCGGCCTGCCAGTTGTTTATAGTCATGTCCTATCTTTTCCTCTGCTATATTCAGGTTTTTCATGTCTACTCTGATTATTCTATCTAACATGTGATACCCCCTCACAAAAGGATTTTTTCGCCCGGCCAAAACTGGACGAAAACATCTACGATCCCTCCTTTGAGTAAAACAAATTCCTGCCAATATCTGTATTATTAATTCTACATATTCTCTACTCTTACCTCTTATTAGGGTGAATTTTTTTTGTCTATTAATTCATCGGCCGGAACCACCTTATCCGCTAAACCTATTCTATAAGCTTCCTCAGCTGGAATCATTTATTTCTATTCTTTAAATCCCCAAAATACTTTTTATTTTGGTTCAAATTATTAGATTCGACATCAAATGTTGTAAAACTCTGGTACCCGTTTTAGGAGTCCTAACAGTTGTAAATTAAAAAAGAGGCTATGAAGCCAGCCTCTCTATGTAAAAATTTTTGTATGACTATACTAAACCTAATTCAATTAATTTTTCCTGTGTTGGTATTCCTGTTTTTATATCCCATCCTCTCAATGAATAGTACTCATCAAGCATCATATCTAATTCTTCTGGTCTGATGAACATCCCTTTACTTGGGCCATCCGGAATTGGTTCTTTCGTAAAGCGCGGAGGCAATATATCGTCCTTTCTCGTAATTCCTTCCCTACAATTGAACATCCTTTCCAATGTATAAATCCTGTCTGCAATCATATTTAATTCATCTAAGTCAAGGTTAAAACCAGTTAACAGATTGATCAATTCAACATATTTTTCGGACAAGTATTCCCCGAAAAACGGTTCTGCATGTCTACGACATAATATTAAACTATCCCCTATTGCAGTCATTCGCTGATTCTTTAGGACATGTTCCGGCTTACCTTCAATTACTGCTCTATCCAACTTTCCAGATCTTTCAGCACCTGGTCTTGTATCCTGGTGACTTCCTCCCCTTGAAGAAACTGCATACCCTAAGCCCATTCCCTTTAATCCACGAGCAGTATGGCCTGCCAGCTCCAATCCTTTCACATGAATGGCAAACTCATTACTACCCTTTCCTATTCTTTCGCTAGCAACTTTAACTCCTTCTGCCAAGATGTCTCCAATGCCCTCTCTCTTGGCGATCTTCCTAATCATATCAAGGATAATTTTGTGGTTTCCAAAGACTACATCTAAACCATCAGTATCCTTTGCAGTAAGAATACCTTTTTCAAAACATTCCATTACCCAAGCAATAACAACCCCTGTACTCATTGTATCGATACCAAGCTCATCAGATAATCTATCTGCGGCAATTATGGAATCAGGATTATCATTTTCTAAGATAGATCCATAGGCATAAAGTGTTTCGTATTCAGGACCACGGCTGACGATACCAGCATATTCACCGCATCTAGCTTTCCAAAAAATAGCGGAGCGGGCAATACAACTTGAACATGCTTTATGCCCAATACGTAAATTCTGTTCAAGCATTGCGTTACCACTAATTTTCCAGGCATTTTCGAAAGTCTCTCTTTGCCAGTTTCTTGTTCCTAAAATACCAATAGAGTTATTCCCATCAATTGAGCCTGTACTGCCCATACTAGGAATTGCTTTTCCTAAAGCGGGATGTTTTTTCATGATTTCTAAGGACTCGGTAGTAAACTTTAAAAATCCATCGGGGTCGGCTATTTCTATATCACCATCCCCTCTTACTGCTATTGCTTTCAGATTCTTTGCACCAAAAACTGCTCCAATGCCTCCTCTTCCCCAGGCTCTGGTATCGCAGATAACTGAAGCGTATTTAACCAGATTTTCACCGGCCGGTCCAAGCCCATGTCAAAATAGCAAATGCCGAACACAAAATTATTGTAGATTACTTATATTCAGGTAACTTGATCGAATGTAAAAAGTTAGTAGAGAAGCATATCATTAGTGCTGGTTATACTCTTTTCCAAGCTTTGTTAACGACAAATAATTTCAGTGAAAATCAATATAAACCTATCGCTGATTATTTAGAAACTATGATCAACCTTTTCGAAGATGAAAAGTATTAATGAGTTAGTTCAATGTGTTTTTTTCTACAACGTTTTATAAGTAGTATTTGCTTATAACCGCCTTTTTTCTATGAAAGTTAAATCCCCATACATATTTATTGACCGAGCCTTGAACTAAAGAACTTTAAGCCTTTATTAAAATGTATTTCCTGGTCTTTTTTTAGATATGATGTATATTGTCTTTTGATAACAAAAACCCAAGAGTATGAAACTCTTGGGAGTCCTTGGGTTCAGATTGAGAGGTTTTAACCTACTATGCTTTAGTAACATTTTCAAAAATTATTTGACTATCATATATACTTCCGTGAAAGTTAATGAATGTAGCAATTCTAATTTCAGGATTTAATTGAATACCTTCCAATACCACATTCTTAAATTCATTATAGCCGGTTCTATCAAAAATGTAGCCAACATGCTCTTTTTCCAGGGTTCGATCAATATGTTTATCAATATATTTATACATGTTCTTGATTACCCCTAAGACCACATCCTCACTGGCCCACTGTACAAAAGTCTGGGCTAAACGGGGATTGCGTTTACCGGTCCTACCCATAATGACCAAGCGATAAAATTTGTTGCCCCGAGTCCAGGCAGCGTTAGGGCATTTGAGAATACATTCGCCACAACCAAGGCAGCGGTGGGGATCTCTTTCCACTTTATAATTGCCCATGGTAAGGGCGCCAGTGGCCACTTTTTGACAGTTCTTAACACAAGCCTTGCAACTAATACAGCGGGTTTCATCATAGAGGGGTTCTACCTGAGCAATTACACCAATATCCTGCATGTGAGCCTTAATACAATCGTTGGGACAGCCTGTCACAGCAATTTTGACATGAAAGTCATTAGGGAATATTGTTCTCTCTATCTTTTGGGCTAATGCTGTTGTGTCACAATTCGCCATAGTACAAACACGATTGCCGATACAGGCTGACACATTTCTGGTACCGGCTGCCGGGTAGCCTTTGTCAAAACCGTTTGCCAAAGGAACCCCTATCTCTTTTTCTAATCCAACGATCATTGGGGAAATTAATTGATTAATCATCTCAATACTGGAAAAATCAATACCGGGGATTTCAAATCCTTGCCGGGTTGTAAGGTGCACTGTGCCGTTACCGAACTTATCAGCAATTTCTTTAATTATTTCAAGGTACTGGCTTGGTAAATGACCACCTGGTACTCTTACCCGTAAACAGGTTTTGCCCCTGGTCTTGGTAACCCTATAGGCATTCTTTTTTATTTTTTTCGTGTCAACGGACAAGCTTTTTCACCCCTTTAGTCTAAGAGATTTTTGGCCGTGATATAAGGAAAGACTGGTCCTTCCAGGCAGACATAGGTATCATTAATTCTACAGTGACCGCATTTACCGATACCACAGCACATTTTGCGTTCAAAAGAGAGCCAGATATTCTCTTCAGGAATGTTATACTTAATAAATTCCTGGCTTGTAAATTTCATCATTAAGGGCGGACCGACAATGATCACCCGGGAAGCTGAAGAATTCTCGCCAACAGCATCTTTCACAAAATTCGTGATCAGCCCCACATGGCCAGACCAGCCGGGGCTCTCTTTATCTACAGTAAGAAGAACCTGAAATTTACTGCGCCATTTTTCAATATCCTCTTTAAATAATATATCTTCAGGCGTTTTAAAACCCATTAACAGGCTTAATTGCCTAACTTCACCAGGGTGTTGATAATAGTAGTTGATCAGATTCCGTACAGGAGCTAATCCAGTACCTCCCGCAGCAATAATAAGTGACTTATCTCGATATTGCTCTTTAGGGAAGCCCTTGCCGTAGGGGCCTCGAATGAAGAGAAGATCACCAGGTTTTAACTCATGCAGTTCATTGGTAAGATGCCCTACACGCCTGATGGTTAATTCGATCCAGCCAGGCTGCGCATTGCTTACGGAAATAGGGGCTTCCCCCACTTTGGGTATGGAAACCTCCACAAACTGGCCGAAATCAGGCTGTATATCAGTCTTCAGACGGAAGGTATAATCTGTGGTTGTTTCTTTGGTTATGGAGATGATTTCTGCAGGCTGGGGTAAATACGGGTTAGTTATCATGAGCTACTACCCCCTTTAACCCACTGATACACTGACTAAAAGAAATGTACTCCGGACAGACATCGTCACAGCGGCCACAGCCCACACACATGTGCATGTTAAAGCGCTTAGCAAAATCGTGGATTTTGTGCATTACCTTGAAACGCATCCTTTCCCCTTGCTGTTTTCGATAGGAATGGCCTCCCGCCATATCTGTAAAGCCGTCTACCTGGCAGCTGGCCCACACGCGTCTACGTTCTCCGGCATTTTTGTTATCCCGGTAAAAAATATCCTGCATGGTAAAACAGGTACAGGTGGGGCAGGAAAAATTACAGCGCCCGCAGCCGATACAACGTTTGCCATACTGGTCCCAGTAAGGATGATCGTAAATTTTCGTACTCAGTCCTTCGGGAATATCCACTTGTATGTGATTTCTCTCAATAAATTGAGGTAATATGTCCTCGTTTTCTTCGTATCCGGCAAAATATCTTTTAAAGGGCTCGGAAGGAAATAAGTTGATTTTCTCCCCTTTAAAATTTAAGAAAGCATCATAGCCTTCACACTGGTTAGTTCCCGTGGAAACACAAAAGCAATTCTCGTAAGATTTTTCACAACCAAATACGAAAAAATGGGTCTTCTCTCTTAGACGCTTATAATAAGCATCGACAAACTGACCGTTCTCTAAGAATAATAAATCCAACCGCTTAATTGCATTAAAATCACAAGCTCGTAAAAAGACTATTCGTTTTTGGGGTTCAAATTTGGGTTCTCTGTACTCATCCTCTGTAAAGTAAAAAAGCGTCTGGCTAGGTGGAAATATGGTCTCTTTCGCTGAGAATTGTGATTTTCCATTAGTCTCTAAGTCTGAAAGAGATTCAATCTGACCATAAGTAATTAAGTCAGCATCAGAAAATTTCCCTTTATTCTTTTTACGTACTGGACCAATGAGTATATAGTCTTGTTTTAATCGCTGAAGCACAGTGTCAAATTCTGCATGGGTTAGAATATAGGCCATCCTCTTGACCCCCCTTTTCACATATTTTTCAACCCAACTGTACCAGTTTCAGAAACCGTTGAAAGTGATATATATCACAAAATAAAATACATAAGCAGGTTTTATAGTCATAAAGTTATCAACTTTAGTAGAATAGGGAGGCCTCTTGCCCATTTAGGGCCAGTGAAAAAATTAGGCGACTGAAAAACCCTGATTTTTTGGGTTCTCAGTCGCCTAATTATTGTACTGAGCTATTTGGGGTAATTACTACAAGCCGAGATAAGCTTTTTCAACTTCAGGATTCTGCAGCAGTTCTCTTCCACTACCTGATAATACTATTTTACCTAACTCAATCACATAGGCGTGATGGGCATGGTTTAAAGCCATGGTGGCATTCTGCTCCACCAGCAGGATGGTCTTCCCCATTTCCTTAATCTGATGGATAACTTTAAAAACTTCCTGGACAATAATAGGTGCTAACCCCATAGAAGGTTCATCCATTAACATCAGTTCCGGATTCGCCATTAAGGACCTGCCTACAGCAAGCATTTGCTGTTCTCCTCCGGACATGGTACCGGCCAACTGTTTATACCTGGTCTTGAGAACCGGAAAAAGTTCCAGCACCCATTCCAAATCACGTCTAACTCCCTCTTTATCCTTCCTGGTATAAGCCCCCATCTCCAAATTTTCGGCTACCGTCATTTGCGGGAAAACGTGCCTTCCTTCAGGAATCAGTGAAATCCCCATTCTCACAATTTGGCTGGGTTTCAGTGTGGTGATATCCTGGCCTTTCCACAGAATCCTGCCTTCTTGAGGTTTAATTACTCCAGCTATGCAATTTAAGGTTGTAGTCTTACCTGCACCGTTGGCGCCAATTAAGGTGGTTATCTTACCTTCCTCTGCCGTAAAAGAAACTCCGTGAAGAACCTCCGTATGACCATAGCTTGCTTTAATCCCTTCAACTACCAGCATGGACGAGATCACCCTTTCCCAGATAAGCACTTATGACATCGGGATGCTTACGAATATGTTCAGGTCTTCCTTCCGCTATTTTCTTGCCGTGATCCAGTACGGAAATGGTTTCACAGATGTTCATAACCAATTTCATATCATGTTCAATCAGTACGATAGTATACCCTTTTTCCTGCAGCAGTGAAACCAAGCGCAGCAGATTGGCTTTCTCCGTGGGATTCATACCGGCAGCAGGCTCGTCCAGGAGAATTAACTTAGGCTTAGCGGCCAGGGCTCTGGCAAACTCCACCAGGCGCTGCTGGCCGTAGGAGAGATTTTTCACCTGTTCATCAGCCTTTGTCTCCAGGCCCACAAAACGTAAGGCGTCCATAGCTTCCTGGAGGGCTACCTCTTCCCAGTAGCGCGATTTTTTCCCGTTAATCATGATGGAAAAGATGGGCGTAGGAGTATGAACGTGCTGCCCGATCAGTACATTTTCAATTACGGACATCTCTTTGAACAACCGGATATTCTGGAAGGTCCGGGCCACACCCCGGGGTACAAGCTGGTAGGGTTTAAGGGAATCTATTCTCCTTCCTTCCAGGTAAAGCCCCCCCTGGTCCGGTTGAATGAGTCCCGTGATAACATTAAAAAGAGTTGTCTTACCAGCCCCGTTGGGCCCGATAATGCCATGGACCGTTTGAGGTTTGACCCCAATGGTTATATCATCCAGGGCCTGCAGACCGCCAAATCTTTTACTGACACCCCTTACTTCGAGGATATTGGTAACTTCCGTCATTCTTATCACTCCATTGTCATTTAGCTGGAATAATCCTTTTTCCCTGCCAGGAACTGCCGGCTAAACCAATTTTGGCCCTGTTCAACCAGTCCGTACAGTCCTTTGGGCATATAGATAACTGTAAAGATCAGAATACCGCCGTAGATGACCAGACGCAGGGCCTGAAAAACACGTAAGGCCTCGGAAAGAAAAGTCAGGACAAAGGCCCCGATGACAGCCCCTACAATAGAACGGTTACCACCTATGACAGACATAGATAAAAAGGCCACCGATTCATCAAAGGTAAAATTGTCAGGACTGGCCACCCCGGCAAAAGAACCAAAAAGGGCCCCTGCCACTCCCGCATACACAGCGCTAATGACAAAAGCAGAAATCTTATAGAGGTTAACTGGTACACCCATGGCTTCCGCGGCCAATTCATCTTCCCTGATAGCCGTAAAAGTCCTGCCGATTTTTGATTTAGCTAAACGCTGGGCTACATAGGTCCCCAGGAGCAGGACTATAAAGATAAGGTAAAAGAAGTCCTTTTCTGAGGAAATCCGCATACCCATAAATTCCGGCAAAGGTATCCCTGTGAGACCTGCGGCACCCTTGGTAACCGGTGTCCAGTTCAGGAGCACCAGCCTGACGATCTCTCCAAAACCCACCGTAGCCAGGACCAGATAAGGCCCGGAAAGCTTCATAGCAGGAATTCCGATAATCAGACCGCAGATAGCGGCAGCCACTACAGCCACCAGCAAAGCCGCCCAAAAGGGGAATTTCAGGTTCATCATCAAAAGAGAAGAAACATAAGTACCAACGGCAAAATACCCGGCCTGTCCCATGGATACCTGTCCGGTATAGCCCGAGAGCAGGTTGAGGCCGATGGTAATGAGGGTGTAAATACCGCCCAGGTTAATGATGTGCAGATAATATATATTAGAAACTACCTGTGGTACCAGGAACAAGAGCAGTAATAAAACTCCCAGGATTCCATAAGTTCTCCATTTCGTTATACCTTTCATAAAAACAGCACCACCAGACCTTTAAACTTTTTGCCGGGTTTTACGTAAAAACAGACCCGATGGTTTTAACCACAGAACAAGAATCAGTAAAGCAAAAGTTATGGCATCACGGTAACCGGAGCTGATTTTTCCTCCCGCTATGGCCTCCACAATTCCCAAAAAGAATCCCCCTGCAATGGCACCGGGTATATAGCCCAGTCCTCCGATGACCGCGGCTACAAAACCCTTTAAGCCGATGCCCGCACCCATGTTAAAGGTAACAAAGAAGATAGGTGCTACCAGGATGCCGGCAGCAGCCCCTAAGGCAGCACTGGCGGCAAAGGCTACACCGTCGGAACGCTGGGTATCAATACCCATAAGAATGGCTCCGTAGCGGTCCTGAGCTACGGCTCTAAGGGCCTTCCCTTCTCTGGTCTTCTTCAGGAAATACTGGAGCACCAGCATCAGACCAATACCCACTGTTACGATCAAGATGTCCTGAGGAGTAATACTTAACGCACCCAGGGTAATAGGTTTGGCACTCACAGGGGAGGAAAAAATCTGGGCATCCGGTCCCCAAATGACAAGAGCTATATTTCTCGTAATAATAGCTACCCCCAGGGTAGCGATCACTACGTTAATAGGGGGTGCTTTTCTTTCTCTCAAAGGACGCAGGATAAAATACTGGACCAGGACCCCTACGCAGGCCACAAAAGCCATAGAAATAAACAGGGCCGGGGTAAAACCAAGGTTTAAAAGCTGAAACAGAGTGAAACCCAAATAGGCCCCCAGCATCACCATATCGCCCTGGGACCAGTTCAGTACCCCTGAGGCAGCATAGATTAAACTATAGCTCAAAGCTACAAGGGCATAAATTGCCCCGATAGGCAAACCATTTAAAAAGTATTGCAAGATCCCACTTCCCTTTAGCTCAATTGTTTAGGAAAAGAAGGCCGGTTCCTTTCAGATCCGGAAAGAAACCGGCGGCTTTCCTCTGTTTATTCATTAGTCATAACGGCTTTGACCAGTTCGAACTTATCACCTTTGATGGTGGTGATTAAAAGACGCTTACCGATATCATCACCTTTTTCATTAAACTTTGGTTCGCCTGTGACGAGTTTGAGACCAGCGGTCTTAGTAAGAGCATCTCTTAAGGCATCAGGTTTGTTGCTGTTAGCCTTTTTCACTGCCTCCGCAATGATGTACACGGTATCGTAAGCCTGGGCAGCATGAGGGATGGGATTCTCATTGTATTTGCTCTTGTACTTTTGCACAAATTCCTTAACCTTTTCATCAGTGGAATCAGGCAGGAAGGTCTGGGTTAAAATCAGTCCCTGTACAGCATCGCCACCCAGTTCAATGAGTTTTAAGGCAGCCATACCGGATGCTCCGAAGAGCTGAGCTTTGACGTCTAACTGCTGGGCTTGTTTGGCAATGAGGGCTGCTTCCGTATAAAGCCCCCACATGAAGATGCCCTGGGCGCCCTTTTCTTTAATGGTCAAAAGTTGCGGTTTAAAGTCCTTATCGCCGTTGTTATAGGTAGGAGTGGCCACCAGTTCCACACCATATTTTTGCGCAGCAGCGGCCAGGAGTTTGGCCCCACTCTGACCATAGTCGTCGGCTGCTGTGAAGGTAGCCATTTTTTTGATTCCCAGGACTTCTTTAGCATATTTGACCAGGGCATTAGCCTGGAACTCGTCGTTTACAGCGGTACGGAAGATCCACTTGTTATTTTGCTCGGTAATTGAAGCACCCGTTGAACCGGCGGTAATTTGGGGAATACCAGCCCGGGAAGTGACAACCATATCAGCAAGAGTAGCAGAACTGTGAATAGCCCCGATAATCACATTAGCCTGGGACTGCTGGAGCAACTTGTTGGTGGCACTGGCTGACTTGGTGGGGTTTCCCTCGTCATCTTCAAAGAAAACCTCCAGTTTCCATTCGCCGGCACCCTTGTTGGCATTAATCTCATCTACTGCCATCTGTATAGCCTTACGCTGTCCCTGTCCCAACTGGGCACCGCCACCGGATTCAGGGCCTACTACACCGATTTTCAAAACTTTTTGAACTGATTTCTGACCACAGCCTACGGTCCCCAGCATACTGCCCAGTAAGAGGGCCAGCATTAAGATCACAGCGATTTTCTTATGATAGCGAAACATCAGGAACTCCTCCCTTTTCCTACTCTCAATTTCTATCACTACTGGAACGAGACAAGACTTATGTTCTGACTGAGCACCTCCTAAATCTTTAATCTTTCAATCACCTTAACCAGGTTGTCCACAACATGGTCATGGTAGATTTGCCCTTTTTCTTTGGAACTTTTACTGGGTGTACCCGTTGTACCCCCTGCTGCATCAACAGACTTCTGCATATCCTTTATCGTACTGGGGACATAACACAAAGTATCACCGGAATAAGCAGGATCAACAGAATAGAGCTCATGCTTCTGCACTGGATTGTCCTGGGCTTTTTCCAGGTGAACCAGATGGGGGTGTTTATACAACATGTGGGAAGTTTCTATTTCTTCCGAATGTCCCACCGGACCGTAACCCAATTGAGGTACAATCTCTTTGGACATATAAGCGGGATCAAAGAGAACTACTTTAACACCTAATACCCGTTGGGCACGTTCCGCCGAGATTTGCATCCAGGGAATATTCACTATTCTATGCCCGTTAATCACCACGAACTTCTGGAACCCGTGTTTAGATAAGGATTCAATAACATCATATAAAACTTCAATCAAGACCTCAGGTCTTAATGTAATAGTGCCAGGCAAAACCATATGATGAGGGCTCCAGCCAAACCAGAGGGGTGGGGCCACCGGGACACCTGTTTTTTCAGCGGCGTCCTCTGCCAGCATCATGGCCACCATAGTGTCCGTCCCTAAGGGAAGATGGCTCCCGTGCTGTTCAGTGCTGCCCACAGGAATGACAATCACCCCCCCGGACTTTTCTTTTAGTGCTGCAATTTCATCCCAACTATTCTCCTGTAACCAGACGTTCACTTTCATTTCTCCTCTCCCATGATGACTGAATAAAATGTAGTCAGTCAATAGCGTATCGTCTAAATATTATATGGTTATTATTTTACTACCATAGTCCACCCATGGCAAGCATTTGTTTTTAATGTGCATACATTAAATACAATATACCGCTTAAGTCCCTTTCTTGTGCTATAACAGATTGGATATAAAGAGTTTAAATATAGCTGTTTTGTATCATTATCGCGATCATTAAAGAAAAATGACGCTGAAAACGTAGGTATGGGTGTGGACCTGCCGTCCAATATCCGGGGCAAAAAAGAGCAATAAATTTAAGCAAATTGCATTTTGGATATAGACTATCATTTGTTAACACAAATTTAAAAACACCATACCATAGAGGTATAGTGTTCATCACACGTTACGTTATGAATCAACAATGTCCACAATTTGTATATCACGGCGTTTATTAAGATCAATGACTGTACTTGAATCTGAAATTTTCACCAAAGGAAAACCTATATTATTCCTGTTTACATGCACAATATCACCAATCCTGCCATCATTTAAAACCGCTTTACAGCTCTGTAAATACTGCAGCATATGCTCTATAAAAGTCAAAACAATCTCGGAATTTAGGTTGTCAATATTTTTCTGGAGATGGTCTAAGACAAGAAAAGGACTGATTTTCCCTTTATACACCCTTTTAGAGGTCATGGCATGATATATATCAGATACAGCCACAATCTTGGCAAAGGGATGTATCTTTTCGCCTTTAAGCCGGTAAGGATATCCTTTACCATCCTCCCGTTCATGATGCTGCAAAACCGCTAATTTGATGTTTTCCTCATAACCCCAGGAATTTAGGAGTTCGTATCCCAAAATAGTATGTTTCTTCATTATTTCAAACTCAACTCTCGTAAGAGGCCCTGGTTTATTTAAAATGTGAAGAGGGATTTTACTTTTACCGATGTCATGCAAAGTTCCAGCTAGAGCAAGTCTTGCTGATTCCTGCTCACTATACTTCATCCACTTTCCAATTACCATGGCTAAAATCCCAATGTTGATGGTATGTTGAAATGTATATTCATCTTGTGACTGGAGTTGTAAGAGCAGCCTGGCTGTATTTTTTTCACGATTGGCTTCCTGTATAAATGGTTCTAACATCTCGTTTACTTCTTCCGCCAAAACGGGCCTGCCGTCTGCAGCCTTCTTCATAATGACAGTTTTTTTGATGTATTGAAAGTTTTGTAGTGTAAAATGGGGGAAAAAACTGATAAATTGTAATTATTCCTGCATAAACAGAAAAAGTGAAAAATTATGTGAAAGATAAAAAATCCTGGGCATCTTAGAGCCCCAGGATTTCTTTAAGTTCCTTGGTACAATTTCGACTGACAGGAATTTCATCGGGATAATCCAAAAGTCTCAGGTGATAAGTATTGTTAAACATGGGAAGGATTTTCTCAATCTCATCTTCCCAGACGAATATTTAATAAGGCCCCTTCTCTTTTTCTTTTGATATCTAAAAGCAAAACATAAAGTAAATATAAACAGTATCTTATGATTAAAATCCTTCATGGTAGTTAAATATAAAAGAAATAGGGTATAATTTGTAAATACCCTACAAACCCTCAGTCTGGTAGTGAGGTTGTCTTGAGACACATAATGTTATAAACTTAGATACTGGGAGAATAATAGTAAAAATAGTTAATGAGGTGAGAAAAATGAGCAATATCAAAGATGTCATGAGAGAACGCAGAAGTGTCAGAAGCTATAAAAAGGGGGGAAAAATCTCCCAGGAAAACTTGAATGAAATCTTAGATTTGGCTACTACGGCGCCTTCTGGCTGGAATCTTCAACATTGGAAGTTTATTGTCATTCAGGATCAGGAAAGAAAGCAACGCCTCCTCCCGATTGCGTACAATCAACAACATGTAGCAGACTGTTCCGCTCTTGTAATTGTGCTAGGCGACACTGAAGCCTACAAAAATGCAGAAAAACTTTACAGTGATGCTAATTTAGTCAAGCAAATCCAGGAGGGGTACATAAACAATGAAGATTCCCGGAAAAAGGGAGCCCTTCTTAATCCTGCTCTTGCTGCCATGCAGTTAATGCTTGCCGCTAAAGCCAATGGTATTGATTCCTGCCCCATGACAGCCTTCGACCAGGAAGCGCTGCGGAAGGAACTACGAATTCCTGAACAATATATTCCAGTAATGATGATTACCCTCGGTTATGCTGCAGAGCAAACAGCTCCGACCGGCCGTTTCCCATTAGATAGAGTAGTAATTAAGGAAAGTTTTTAGGAGAATAAGAACCCCGTCAACCTAACGTAATTGGTTTGACGGGGTTCTCATATTTTTGTATAGGTTCTTATAACTCATTTTCCCTTGTATTTTTGTTCCTAACACTTGACATAACATTTCTTTTCATTAATTTTTAGATAAAATCATTACCGGCCCTGTTGACTGCCCCCTTGAAAATGAAAAAATCATAATATAATTTGAGCCGCGGCTCATTTTGGACTATCCACTGTAAATAGGTATCTTCCAATTTCGTAAGTTTTTGAAGTAATTCCTTTACCCTCTCTGGAATACTCTCCTCGTCAATCACCGAATACCCTATGGTCTGCAGCTCATTCATATATTTTCTTAATAAATGGTTTACACCAGCTTCACCTTGCAGCATACCTTCTTTTTTCCTTCTATTAAAAACATCTCTTTTGGAGACGTCGAATAGCTGGGCAATTATTTCATCGGATTTAGCTTCAACATACCACAATTCAAAAAGTTCGTCATATGAGATTGAGTCGAAACATAAACGTTCGCCACGGGATTTTCTCTCTAATAGCTCTTGATACAGGCTCATTTCTTCTCCTCCGTTAATGGTTATTATCTTAATTTAAATAATACATCAAAGAGTTTGTAATGAACAACTTCCAAGCATTTTATTTTTGTCACAAAGTCATCATCAAAAAAAGTCATAAATTAAAGATTGGTTTGAATGTAAAAACCCCAAACTCTCCCGTCCAGGTGCAGATGCACTGGCCATTGACGTTTATGCCACCGTCAGAAGCGTGGGTTACCCTATCCAAGTTCTCAAAGATTATCATGAAACAATGAATAGATATGCTTTTCTCATGGTTGAGTAATTGGGTTTTATCTTGCCCGCTAATCTACTTCTTTTGCTCAATAGCAGTCCCGGTAACCAGTTCCAAACCTAACTCCGCTCCTTTGGTATATACGGGTTCCAATGCCGCCAGCATAGATTCTTTGCCCCGCCAAAAGGGCAAATTCCCAAGCTTTCGCAAAAGAGCAAGCCTTTGGCTGGGAAAGGCAATTTCCCCGAAGATATCATCCTTTATTTTTTCTCCTTCCCAGAAGGCGCTAAGATCCGTGGTGAGAACTCCCCAGGGTTCTTCATTTAAATCTTTAATACCTGATGGTACTGATTCCTCTGAGGGTTTTCCAGAAACAGTTCCCATTTTCCCTAATCTATCCAATAATTCTTCCCGTTCTATGCCCCGGAGCTTAAAAATCAGAAAAGGGTCCCGGTCAAATTCTTCTCCCAAAATATAATACACAGCGGCAATATGTTTACAAGGATTGGACCAATCCGGACAAGAGCAATCGGTTTCCAGGTCATTTTGTTTAGCAGGAAAAAGGGAAACCCCGGCCTGCTTAAATACTGTCTCGATCTCGTGGGGCATTTCTCCGGTTAAAAGTTTAGTGGTAAAAAGGGCATGGGCAGCTAAACCGGTAATAACCCTGTCCCATTCGCCTGTAGAAAGAGTCTTTACCTTGAGTTTTACTGTATAAGGTTTAACCCGTGAGCCCTGGACCTTGGCATTCACTATCCCCTTCTTAATCTCCACAGATAAAACCTGCCCCTGACGGGCATAGCTCTTTCCCCGGTTAAGCCTGGCCCCCAGGTTAAAGCTTTCCAATACCCCATTCCATTGTTTAGCCCACCAGTTCTTACCAAAAGAGCCCTTCTTTCCTTCAGCTTTAATTCCTCCTTTAGCCTTACGGGGTACAGAAGGTGTATAGTCATAAAAATCCCATCCCATACCTTATTCTCCTATCGCTTCACGACCAAGGGCCATGATTTCTTTAAGCTCGGCTGTGCTAAGTTCCGTCAGCCATTCCTCGCCGGTTTTAACCACCTGACCTGCTACTTCTTTTTTCCGTTCAATCATTTCATCAATTCTCTCTTCCAATGTCCCAGCACAGATAAACTTATAGACCTGGACATTTTTTGTCTGCCCGATGCGAAAAGCCCGGTCGGTGGCCTGGTTTTCCACAGCCGGGTTCCACCAGCGGTCAAAATGGATGACATGATTGGCTTTGGTTAAGTTAATTCCAGTCCCCCCCGCCTTCAAAGAAAGAATAAACAAGGGTGGGCCTTCTTCCCTTTGAAAAAGATCTACCATCCGGTCCCTCTCCTTCTTCGGCACACCGCCGTGAAGGAAAAGCACCCTGGGGCCAAAGGTTTCCGTAAGATATTTTCTGAGGATTTCACCCATTTCAGCAAACTGCGTAAAGATTAAGGCCCTATCGCCCACAGCAAGAATCTCTTCACACATTTCTGTTAAACGAGCAAGTTTTCCCGAGCGACCGGCAATAGAGGAACGATCCTTCAAAAACTGAGCGGGATGATTACATACTTGCTTCAATTTAGCCAGGGTCGCTAAAATAAGCCCCTTACGCTCCATCCCTTCACTTTCTTCCAAAGCGAGTTCCACTTCTCTGACCACGGCTGCATAAAGGGAAGCTTGTTCTTTGGTCAAGGTACAATAGGTCTTGATTTCCATTTTTTCCGGGAGGTCATTAATAATCGCCTTGTCACTCTTCAACCGCCGCAAAATGAAGGGGCCGGTAATACGTTTTAATTTCTCAGCCACAGCTTCATTCCGGTTAACTTGAATGGGAATGTAAAAATCCCGCTTAAACTTGGCCTGATTTCCTAAAAAACCGGGATTTATAAATTCCATAAGGGACCAGAGGTCGCCCACGTTATTTTCCACCGGGGTCCCTGTCAGGGCCACCTTCCAATCGGATTGCAGAGACCGGGCCGCCTGGGCTTGCTTGGTTTGGGAATTTTTGATATTCTGAGCTTCATCCAGGACAACCCCTGCCCAGGTTATCTCTCTAAACAGTTCGAAATCTCTGTGTAATAACGAATAACTGGAGATAACTATGGACCGTTCCCTGACTTCTTGTATAAAAGACGATTTCTCCTTTTCCCGTTCGTTCCCGTGATGAACCATAAAAGACAAATCAGGGGTAAAACGTTGGACTTCTTTTTGCCAGTTTCCCAAAACTGATGTAGGGCAAATAATCAGCACCGGGCGTTTTTCTCCTTGTTCCCGTACGTGTTGAATGAGGGCCAGGGTCTGAATGCTTTTTCCCAAACCCATATCATCAGCCAGACAGGTGCCCAGGCCCAGCCTTGTCATAAAACCCAGCCAGGAATAACCTTTACTCTGGTAAGGACGCAAGTGACCTTGAAGGCCCTGGGGAGCCGGCAGCTCTGCCCAGGGTGCTGCCCCCTGAAGTTGCTCAAGTAAATCAGCTATCCATCCGCTGGCCCTAACCCCTTCAAAAGGAATATTTCCTAAAGTATCCCCTGCTCCCAGCGCCATTCGAACGATATCGCGAGTTCTTACTGAACCCTCCTTTTTATGCCACTGGTTAAGGAGTGTCTGTATCTCCTGAGCATTTACTTCTACCCATTGGCCCCGCATCTTAACCAAGGGGACTTTCATTTTTACCAGATTCTCCAATTCTTTGTGGGAAAGGGTTTCCTCACCCAGGACTACTTCCCAGGAAAACGAAACAATACTATCCAATGAAAGATGGCCACCGCCCGGATATTTGGGCGTTTCAACCCGTGCGTAAGCCCTCAGTCGGCTACGCTCACCTTTACGGGACCACCAGGCCGGCAAGATTACGGTAAAACCGGCCTGCTGCAAAACAGGAGCCCTTTCTCTTAGAAATTCATAAGCTCCTGCAGTATCAAGGGTATATCCCGTGGGCAGGGCAGTCTTCAAGCTTTCCTCAATACGGGGGCAAATTGCCGCCCCCTGTCCCAGAGCAGTCAAAATAAACTCGTGAAGAGAAATCTTTTTGCCTTTAAACAATTTGGTCATTTTTTTATCCGCCTGCCAGGCTTCTTTCACGGGAATTAAAAGACTGGGGTCATCCACGGACTGCAGTAAATATGAAACAACCCATTCGTCTTTGTCCTCCTTGGGTTCTTCTAAACGAAAGCAAAACCGGAAAGGGGCAGTGGCTAAGAAAAAGGCCTTTTTCTTCCATTCAGCCACAGTAGTAATGAACCGGGCTAAAACCTCCGGACTGTCTTTCATTTCCCCGTTGGGCGACTGCAGGGCATAGAGCCATTGATCATGAATACTGTCAAAGTCCGGGGCCTTACCCCCTCCCTTGCTTGCTTCAGGATATTTTTGATTAGCCCCTTCCCTCACAATAGCATCCACCATAAGAGACGTGGCCTGGGATAACAAAGCAAAAGATCCGGCGACCGGTGGCGCTTCACTATCTTCATGCAAGGCCTGACAAACGGCCGGCATGGCCTGGGCCAATTGCTTTAAGCTCTTTAACTCGTCATCCGCCAGGAATGGCTCCCAATGGGCATAATATATACCTTTTTCTTCCCTCACACCGGGTAAAAACCTCTCCCGTACGGTAAGGGCTGCGGCAAACTGTATGACCTTGGTCCAAAAAATTACATCAGAACCCAACATCACACCTAAATCAAGAAACTCTTTTCCAATACAGGCAGATAAAAAGTATATTACCTCTTTTGGGGACAGGGGCAATACCGTTACCCTCCAGGGACGCAGTACTGGTTCTTCTTTAATTGCAAAGTTCCCTGTATTTATATGCCTTGAGCCTATAGGGCCACTGGCACTGGAAGGCAGCCAGGCCGTGAGATTCCTGCTCTTTTTTGAACCCGTCTCTATTCCAACAGAAAGAAGAGCCTCTTTTAAAGGAACAGGCCCCACATCACCAGGCAATATCTCCGTTTTAGTAATTTTAGTTTTAGGCCGGCCCCTTTTAGCGCTGTCGCTTTCATCATTATGTAATATTTCTCCCCAGAGAAACCAACTTCCATCATACATGGCCAAGTGTAAAACAATCATTGACTAATGCTCCTTGTTTTTTTGAGAATTATGAATCTCTAACATTATTAATATTAAAACAATAATTTAGGAAAAAGTAAACTGAATTAACCACATGTTTTTAGGTAAGGCCATCTTGAGCTTTTAATGACTATCCATTAAAAACGTATTGCTTTTCATTTAACCTATGCTATGATAGAAATATCAGGAGGGGTTTTTATTTTATGGAGAATTTACTTAAAACAATTATAGAAAAACTGGACAAGCTGGAAAAAGGCCAACAAGCATTGGAAAAAGGTCAGAAAGCATTAGAGGAAGGTCAAAAAGCATTACAAGAAGGTCAAAAAGAAATATACTCAATCTGCCGCAGTTTAGAGGAAAGAGTTGATGTCATTTCTGCCACAGTTACTAGATTGGAAGAAAAGATGGACCATCTTGAGGGTAGGGTTACATCTGTTGAAAATAGAGTAGACACCATAGAAGCTAAACTGCTGAAACAGACTAAATACATAACGACCAAATTCGGTCAATACGATATGGATATTTACGATCTAAAAAATCAATAAATTGAAAGCTGGCTTAAAGCCAGCTTTTTGTTTTGATCATTCTTAAACATATAGGCATTACTAAAAACAAGTATCCAGCCGGACATCTTCAAACCCCTCACCAATATAGCGCCAGTGGCAATAAGCACACGTTCTTCGCCATCAGGTATGCCGGCAAGCTGCTTAGGTTGCCGTCCCCCTTTTGGCAAAGTATCTTGGTTGGGGAAGAGGCGGTCATAAGAGTCAAGGCCCAACCGGTCCCTATGTTCCATTATTCGGGTCAAAATGACACACCGAGTTTGCGAGTCAATGATGGGGATTAGTATTTAGACAGGATTATTGCCAGGCTTTACGCTCCTTGTTGAAAATTTTTAATGCTTCATATAGTATTAAGTCATGAAGCGATGGAAATGTTTCGTAAGGACAATTTAACAATATAATGCTCAAAGAAGGTGAAACTGATGGAGAACGAAAGAATTTATAACCTCATGGAAAAGATGTACAGAGAATTCTCCGAATTTAGAAAAGAAATGACTGAATTTAAAACAGAAACTGGTAAACGATTCGATAAAGTCGAAGAAAGTATTTCCAAGTTTGAAAACGAAACCGTAGATAAAATAAAAGCCCTCTTCGATGCCCGTGAAGTCCAGACCGATGTAAACGAAAAAATACTCTCTACCCTGGGCCGTATCGAAGCTAAAGTAGATGTACTGCAAATGGAGACAGCGCATATTCGGAGAATAAAGTAACCGGGGTAAAATGAGTAACCAGTTACTGGACAAGCAGTATTTAAAAATAGGACACACAACAGAACAAAAGCACGTACGTGCACTAAATTAATTGTTGTGCTTTTGTTCTTTCAAAGGGAACCCATGCGTTCCCTATGACGCTCCGCAGTTACCCTCCTTATCTAAGCTTAAGGGACTACGTCCCCTAACACCCCTGTTTAGGAAATTTATATAATTTCCTAAACTACAAAAAAGACACCTCCTTCGGTGTCTTTATCTTTTCTAAGTGGTGCCCGGAGCCGGACTTGAACCGGCACGGGAGGTAAGTCCCGCAGGATTTTAAGTCCTGTGCGTCTGCCTATTCCGCCACCCGGGCATGTGGTATATATTGTTTGTTTTACTTGTATTCGATAACCGATATCCGCTTTCCGATATCCGAAAACTATTAACTTTCCTCGGAAGTCGGAATTCGGTAGTCGGATAATCGTAATATATTAATATTGGAGGTGCGGGTCGGATTTGAACCGACGGATGGCGGATTTGCAGTCCGCAGCGTTAGCCTCTTCGCCACCGCACCACACCATGTTTCAATCGGTACAGAAGATATCTTATCAAAAATATTTACTTACGTCAAGTTGAATATTTTTCCTAAAATCCTGTAAGTCGAGCAAGTTCTCTGCCAAGTTCCGGTGTGCCCGCGGCAATGACATTAAACTTGAGTTTGTTGAGCAAACTAACCTCACGGGTTTTGATTATATCATACAGGAAAGTATCATGCAAGCCGGTATTCGTTTGTCCGTTTAAATAAACTTTCATCTGAAAATCTCCACCGGCACGCTGGACCAGGTGAAAAGGCTGGCACACATCTGTCACCTTCAAGCGTCTGCCCAGGCTGACATAGGCGTCATACTGGCCGCTGGCCACCTGGCAGAGATCCAGGATAGAAGAACCGGCCCGCCGTAAGACCAGTTCACTGGTCAAGAGATTTAACTGGTTGATGGGAGTTGAACTTTGTACATCAAGATCAATCCCAATCACAGCCTTCTTCTCCAGTTTGGTGACTGGTGAGGTCCTGATCTTTAACTCCTGCCCTTCACTCTGGTAGAAGGAACCGTTATCAGAAGAATAATACCACTTGTCAGCAAAAATCTCTTTTTGCATGGTAAATTCCAGGGCCCGGTGATTGCCGGTAATCTCCAGGGCAGCCACTTTTCCAAAAGCAATAGATACAGATAAAACCGGGGAAGGTGTCAACCAGGGCCGGACATTATTAGACCCGTCAATAGGATCTACCAGCATAAAATGCCTGGGATTATCACCAATGACGTCCACCCCCGTCTCTTCACTGACCAGGATGACGGGGAAATCCTCTTTTCTTTCATGCACAAAATTAAGAACAGTCCGGTTTATAAGCTCATCAAAACCCGTGGGAACGTCTCCCGATACATTAAGACAGTCATGTTTAAAAAATAAAGAACATTGGGGAGATTTCATCTCTTCCCGGGCTACTCTGTTAATTTTCTCTATGAGCTCCTTACCATACCGGAAGTAGAAGTGCTTGTCCACCCTCTTCACCATCCCATCCTTAATGATGCGGTCCGCGAACGACAACCATTATTCATTATAGATGATGTGCTCTATACACTCAATACAGCAAAACCAGTGCAGGCAAGTTTAAATTTAAGCAACAAAAAACCCGGCTTAAGCCAGGTTGTATGCTTCTGGAGCGGAAGACGGGATTCGAACCCGCGACCCTCGCCTTGGCAAGGCGATGCTCTACCACTGAGCCACTTCCGCACATTCGTTTTTTAATGGTGCCTCGGGGCGGAATCGAACCACCGACACGAGGATTTTCAGTCCTCTGCTCTACCAACTGAGCTACCGAGGCAGTTGCTCTCACCAGTTGACAAGTGATATTTTAACATTGTTTTTAGCGTCCTGTCAACTTCTTTTTTCTTCTTGCACTGCCGGATTTGCCGGACGAGACTATTTGAGTATAGCAGGGAGACGGGCTCAAGTCAAGCCCAGTCTCCCTGTTATGTCTCCCTGTTATGTCTCCCTGTTAAATATATACCATTGCAAATTGGGTATCGCTTATTTTAGATAAGCCAGCAACGCTTCCCGTACCAGTTTGGCAGCCAGAAAGGCGGTTCTTTCAGACTCGTCATTCAGGGGAGAAACCTCTACAATGTCCATACCTACCACATTCAATGTTTTCATAGTGTGAATAGCGGAAAGGAGCTCCCGTGCCGTACAGCCGCCAGGCTCTGGGGTTCCTGTACCCGGAGCAAAGGCAGGATCTACCACATCAATGTCCAGGGTTACAAAGACCGGTCTATCCTTTAGTTCCCCTACCACTTTTTCCAGGGCGGGGAAAATTTCGTCCACATACATATGAGTATATTCCTTAGCAAATTCAAACTCTTCTTTGATCCCGGAACGGATACCAAACTGGTAAACCCTTTTGGGTCCTAAAAGTTTGGCCACTTTATTAATCACAGTGGCGTGGGACTGTTCCTCACCCTCGTAGTCTTCCCGTAAGTCTGCATGGGCATCAAAATGAATGACCACTAAATCTGGGTAAAACTTATGACAGGCTTTAATAAGAGGATAAGTCACCAGGTGTTCTCCGCCTAAAAAGAGGGGGAATTTTTTATCGGCAAAAATTTTTGCAGCCACTTCTTCCATGCGCTGCAGGCTGCCTGCAACGTTGCCGAAAGGCAGAGCCACGTCACCTGCATCATAAAAGCTGATGTCATTAAGGCTTCTATCCAAATAAACGCTGTAGTCTTCAATACCAAAGGAAACGTTCCGGATTTGCTGGGGACCCATCCTGGTGCCGGGACGCAGGCTTACGGTGAAGTCCATGGGCAGTCCCACCAGGACAGCTTGAGCTTCTTCATAAGTCTCCCTTGTCCCCATGAAGCCCGTGGGACGGTACATATACTCGTGCAAAGCTAATATCCTCCCTTATCCTACTTGAGAATCTCTGCGACAAAATTAGGCAGTACAAAGGCAGTGAAATGGATGTTTTTGTTATAGTAACGGGTGTTGGTATCAGCGATGTCCTCGGGATTAACCTTTTCCGGATCATGTTTTTTCGAAGCCAGGGTAAAGCTCCAGAGTCCTGTGGGATAAGTAGGAACGGCTGCCAGATATAATTTAACCAGCGGGAAAATGTGCTTCAGATCATTATGTATTCCTTTAATAAGATCCTGGTGCATAAAAGGGGATTCAGTCTGGGCCACCATGATACCGTCTTCTCTCAGGGCATCGTAGACATTTTTATAAAAGTCAAGCGCAAAGAGCCCTACAGCCGGCCCTACGGGGTCTGTGGAGTCTACCAGAATAACATCATACTTGTTCTTATTCTCCTGAATATGTTTAATCCCGTCATCGACCAAAACGGTGACTTTCGGATTATCAAAAGCTGCGGCTATTTCCGGCAAATACTCCTTAGAATTTTCGATGACACGGCCATCAATCTCTACTAAGGTAGCTGTTTTAACTTTAGGGTGTTTCACTATCTCCCTGATGGCTCCCCCGTCTCCGCCGCCGATGACCAGGACGTGCTCCGGGTTGGGGTGGGTATTTAAAGCCACCAGGCTGATCATTTCGTGATAAACAAATTCGTCTTTAATAGAGGTCATGACACAGTTGTCCAAAAAGAGCATACGGCCAAATTCATATGTATCCACCAGAGCCAAATGCTGAAAATCCGTTTGTTCCTCATGGAGAATTTTCTTCACTCTAAAGGAAATAGCTAAGTCTTCTGTTTGTTTTTCGGTAATCCACAAATCACTCTTCATTTTTCTCCTCCTACTAATACCATAATGGGACAGCCGCCAAAGCACAGCCGATTTTTTCCACTGTGTGCTCCACAGCCGCTATCTTTACATCAACTAGTTTCATACCGCGCATTTGAAAGGCTTCCTCCACCATTTTCCTAATGGTCTCTTCCGCTTCCTGCTTGGTACTATAACCCGAGTACTCCATGATGACACCGAAGTTATTTTCGGAGACACCTACACCAACTGCCGCGGCAATCACTTTACCCGGCTCCTTACAAACAATAGATCCATAAGCCGTCGGTACCAGGGATCCCGGGGGTATTTCCAGATCAGGCTTATACACTGCCCCGGGTGGTAAAATGCTGCTCACGCGAATGAGATTGATATTACCAATACCGGCTTTCAGCAGCGCTCCATCAAAAGCTGTCAGGGAACTTCTCCCCTCACTGCTGCCCGCCACAACCTTGTACATTTTAGGTGTTGGCAACATGTTTTTACCCCCTTTATTTTCGGATAAAAATTAACAGTGTTATTATACCAGAATCAAGTTGAAAATAAACCAGATTTTACCCTCTCTGTTACCCTCGCTATAATATATGAAAAAAAGCCCTAAAGCAAGGGCTTTCAGGCATTAAATTTTCACCAGTTCATAATCCCGGGTTCCCAGTCCGATTTCTTCACCGTAGGCCAGCTGTACCCGCCAGTCCACATCGGGATAAAGGGTTCCGAATTTATCCTCGGCCTGGTTCTCTTCACCCAGCCGGCTGTTTTTAAGACCCGCCTGCTGGTTCACCAGGTCTATACAGGCCTGGTCCAAAGCCACGGGATCACGGGAAGCCAGGATGCCCACATCCCCAATAATGGGAGCATCGCTATAACTTACACAGTCACAATCCGGGGTCACACCCATAACAAAGGTAATAAATCCTGCCTTATCCTTTTTATCTTTGAGAACACCATAAGCATATTCCACAATCTTCTCCTGGATCACATCCTGCTGGGTCTTCCAGTTAATGCCGATAGCGCCGTGGGGACAGGTTACAGTACATTCCCCGCAGCCTATACATTTCTCGTATTCAATAATGGCCTGTTCCGCTACGGAAATTGCCTCGCCGGGACACCATTTGATACACCGCCCGCAGGCCAGGCATTTGCCATCCTTAATTCTTGGTAATAAATCAGAGTGCATCTGCTGTTTGCCGCTGCGGCAGCCGGAGCCCATACCTACATTCTTCAAAGTACCGCCAAAACCTGTAGCCTCGTGGCCTTTAAAATGGCTGACAGCGATAAAGCTATCGGCATGGCAGATGGCACTGCCAATCTTCACTTCTTTAAAGTGTTTCAGGTTTACTTCCACTGTCCTGTAATCCTTGCCGTTTAAACCATCGGCAATGATTAAGGGAGCATTCACCACCGAATATGGAAAGCCGTTTTCGATGGCGGTAATGAGATGGTCTACGGCATTGGCCCGGCTCCCCACGTAGAGAGTATTGGCATCGGTCAAAAAGGGTTTACCCCCTGCCGCTTTTACCTTGTCGACAATCTTGCGAAGAAACTGGGGCCTGATATAAGAAGTATTTCCCCGTTCTCCGAAATGAACTTTTAAAGCCACCAGCTCTTTGGGTTTGATAAACTCCTGGAACCCGGCAGCATCATAGAGCTTGCCCAGTTTGTCCAATAAGTTCAGACCATGTTTGGCCCGCATATCCGTAAAATATACTTTGCTTGGCATTTTCATTCCTCCTTCAATTCTTATCTTTTCGCGGTAAAACACGCTTATCCTGCCTCTGTCTTAAAATGAAGTAAAAAAAAAGGGGTACACCCTTCGCGCACCCCTCTACTCTTCAATTAATGGGTATTGCCTTAGATAGCTTCTTCCAGCGGAGTGTAAGGCAGGTTGTGGGCCTCAGCTACAGCCTGGTAAGTAATCTTGCCGTTTACAACGTTGACGCCTTTGGCCAGGACAGGATTCTCCATAATAGCCTGTTTCCAGCCCTTGTTGGCAATCTCCACAGCATAAGGAATGGTAACATTGGTGAGGGCAAAGGTGGAAGTACGGGCTACAGCTCCAGGCATGTTGGCTACGGAATAGTGAACGACGCCGTGTTTCACATAAATGGGATCGCTGTGGGTGGTTACCCGGTCGATGGTTTCGATAGAACCTCCCTGGTCAATGGCTACGTCTACAATGACAGAACCCGGTTTCATCTGCTTGACCATTTCTTCCGTCACCAGGCGAGGAGCCCGGGCGCCGGGAATGAGGACGGCACCAACCAGGAGGTCGGCCTTGGCCACTTCTTTTTCAATATTATAGGCATTGGACATCATGGTCTTGACGCGGCCCATAAAGAGGTCATCAAGGTATCTCAAACGGTCAGGATTTCTTTCAATGATCGTCACCTGGGCACCCATCCCCACGGCCATCTTGGCAGCGTTGGTTCCCACAATACCGCCGCCGATAATGACGACTTCCGCCGGTTCCACCCCGGGAACGCCACCTAAGAGCACACCCCGTCCGCCCTGGGGCTTTTCCAGGTAGTGAGCACCGATTTGGACGGACATTCTCCCGGCTACCTCACTCATAGGGGTTAAAAGGGGCAGAGAACCGTTGGGTAACTGGACAGTCTCATAGGCAATGGAGACTACGTTTTTCTCCATAAGGATTCTGGTTAATTCCGGTTCCGGAGCCAGATGCAGGTAGGTGTAGAGAATTTGTCCATCTCTGAACAACTCATATTCGGGGGGTAGAGGTTCTTTTACCTTGATGATCATATCTGCCTGGGCAAATACGGCCAGGGCAGACCCCACGATTTGTGCTCCTGCCTGAATGTAATCCGTGTCGGTAATCCCGCTGCCTAAACCCGCTGATTGTTCCACCAGTACGGTATGGCCTGCATTTACCAGGGCTTTGACCCCGGCAGGAGTTATTCCTACACGATTCTCATTATTCTTAATTTCCTTAGGTATGCCAATAATCATAGTTAACCCTCCTTCGAATAACGTTGCCATACTATCTTGCAAAAATCATGCCCAAAAACAGGCAAATTATCCCTCGTTTCAACATGGATTTGGCGCCTTTACATTGTTGTTCCCCGGGAGTGTGGCAACTTTTATTGCCACATAGCCAATTAAAATAAAATTGATGGCGGCACGATATGTTGCCGCCGTCAATTTTATTTGCCAGTCTCAATACCCAGCTTTTTAATTTTATTGGATATGGTAGTATGGGATACTCCCAAAGCTTTGGCTGCCTTGCGCACACTACCGTACGTTTTCAGCGCCGACAGGATGACTTCTTTTTCCGCCTGGGCTGCTGCCCGTTTTAAATAAATACGTTCGGGAGTACTCTCGGCAGCGACCGCTACCTCCCCTTCCCCATCAAAGATTATATGCTGTGTGGTAATTTCCTGACCTGCGGAAAGATGCAGGGCTCTCTCCAAAACATTTTCCAATTCCCGGACATTGCCATACCAGCTGTAGTTGACGAGTTTTTCCACTGCCGGGGCCGTCAGGTATTTTTCCACTCCGCAGCGTTTTTTGTGTTTGGTCAGATAGTTTTCTGCCAGGAGGACAATGTCTTCCTTGCGCTGGCGTAAAGGCGGTATTTGAATGGGAATGACATTCAGGCGGTAGTAAAGGTCTTCCCGGAAAGTACCTTTTTGCACCATTTCTTCAATATTACGATTGGTAGCCGTAATTACCCGGCAGTTCACAGGGATCTCTTCATTTGCCCCCAAAGGCCGCACTTTTCCTTCCTGGAGTACCCGCAAAAGTTTTACCTGCAGGGGCATAGGCAGGTCGCTGATCTCATCCAGAAAGATGGTTCCGCCGCTGGCGAACTGGAAAAGGCCAACCCGGCCACCTTTTTTGGCCCCGGTAAAGGCTCCTTCCACATAGCCGAAAAGTTCGCTTTCCAGGAGACTTTCCGGCAAGGCGCCGCAGTTGATGGGTACGAATACTTTATCCCGGCGCCGGCTGTGCATATGAATGGCCCGGGCAAACAGTTCTTTACCCGTCCCGCTTTCTCCCCGCAGCATGATGGTAGTATCCGTATTGGCCACGTGTTCCGCCAGGGCGATGGCCTTTTTAATAGCGTGGCTTACACCTACAATCTCCCCAAAGCCCTGGGAAGGGTTGGCTGAGGGACTGATGGAGTTGATGATGGCCTCAATCTGTTTTTCCCTGGACTGGTAGGGCATATCATTAATCCGTTCCACAGAGAGAACAGAATACACACCTTCCAATTCTTCTTTTAAGAGAGGCCAGGTTTCCGGCAGGTGGTTTTCAATTTCCAGAAACATGACATTGGATACTAACTGAAGAGCCACTATATTCAAGCCATGGTTGAAGATAACCTTGGAAACATCAAGGACCAGGCCCAGGCGGTCTTCATAAGGTATCTTCAACTTGAGTGTATCCATGATTCCCCCTCCTCTTAGGGTGAAAATTCTACACCGCCCGGTAAATTCCTTTATTTCTTAAAACTTTTACATACTTCTCTCTGCAGGTTCCTGGCTTTTCATCCGGTGCATAATCTCCTTTGACAAAAGTTCAAGGAGTAACATTAGTTTTTCATTGTCTAACTTCCTTACAAATCTCTCCAAAAGCTGTTTCTGTCCCTGGCCGGAAGAAATTTTATCCACATCCTGGGGAACCAGGTTATACCTGCGGAATTTGGTCACGGTAAACTTGGCCTGGCAGCAGGTGCACCTGATCATATCCCCATCACTTATTCCCGGCTCCAGGCTGATCGCTTTACACATGGGACATTTAATGCCTTCCATTTCCGTCACGCTCCTTAATAGGGTTAAAGCATTCTATGTTCATGCCGCCGGGTTTATACCAAAAAAATAAGGTTTTCCCTTCAATGCCTGAAGTGAAAACCTTACGGATAAATCATGAAGCTGTTGTCGGCTTTAGCCCACCGTGGCCACTAATTCTTCTCTCCGGTAATAGTTGTATTTCCGGAAAGCCAAACGAACGAGTGACCTGTCTTGACTGTAGGTAATTTTCTCTAAAGCCTCTTCGATAGGGAAGAACCCACCATCAGAAAAGCCTTCTTCCCGGTTCACGGAGTAGGAATCGCTCTCTGCTTCCATAATAAACCAGTCAATTCTGTTGCATACTGGTTGCTTCCGAGAGTAAGAATAGAATTCGTAGCTTGTTTCTCCTGCCGGGGAAACAATCTGTGCGATAACTCCTCCTTCTTCCCTGACACGGTCAATAGCTACTTCCTGGGGTAGCTGGTTAAAGCGGATAACTCCTTTCGGCAGTACCCATTCACCCTTGTCATTTTTCAGGATGAATACCTGATCCTCAAAAAACACTACACCGCCAGCACAAACTCTCGTCAACATGGTAGATCCCTCCTACTTTTAATTTGGGAACTTCGCCATTACTATTTTCGACAATCCGTCCGGCATCTCCTGCCTTAAATTTAACATTTAATTAAAGTTTATTTAACCTTTTATCCCCTGGCTAAAAACAAATCACAGGAGCCGCCAAACCAATTGACACAGTGCTCACAGCTTGGCATATAACTTTTTGTGTCAATAATTCCTGCCTCCCAGCCTCCAGACGAGCGGATTGATTCGAAATGCGGACATTTTGCTGCGATACGGTAGTTCTTTTCTCTCAAAAGCCACACCTCCTGTTAACCTCAGAAAACAATTGGGTTCATCTCCACTTTGGTAATTTTTCCGAACCAACTTTTTCTATTAGTTTTTCCCAACAGGAAGTGTTTTAGCATTGTTAGGTAATATATTATTATATTTTTTTCTTTTTTATGTGCTAAATAGCTATAAAACCCAATAGAAAAAGGCCATACCTGGCCTTTTAAACATTGAATCTGAAGTTGATGATGTCACCGTCTTCAACGATATATTCCTTGCCTTCCAGGCGGGAAAGTCCTTTCTCCTTCACTTTAGTCATAGCGCCCAGTTCGGCAATATCTTTGTATTTTACGATTTCCGCCCTGATAAAGCCTCTCTCTATATCGGAATGAATTTTCCCTGCGGCTTCCTTGGCATTTGTCCCTTTATCAATGGTCCAAGCCCGAACTTCGTCCTCACCCACGGTGAAAAAAGAGATTAATCCCAGGTGTTCGTAGACATTTCTGGCTAATAGTTCTATTCCTGTAACCTCAAGCCCCAGGTCTTCCATAAACATTTTCTTGTCCTCTTCCTCCAGTTCGCTAATTTCCAGCTCCATCAAGGCACAGATTTCCAGGAGAGGAATATTCTTTTCCCGGCATAAAGCCTGGAGTTCCTGGCGATGAGGGTATTCTTTCTTTTTAAACTGTTCTTCATCTAAATTAACTACAGCCAGGCGGGGTTTTTCCGTAAGGAAGGCATAGTTGCGCAAGGAGATCCGTTCTTCCTCCGAAAGCTCCACATCACGCATGGACATGCCTGATTCTAAGACACTATAGCACTTTTCCAGGATATTTAATTCAACCTGATTTTCTTTGGTGATCTTCTTGCCAGTCTTGATCCTTTCCATACGTTTTTCAATGAGCTCCATGTCGGAAAACAAAAGTTCCATCTCTACCGCTTCCAGGTCCCTGGCCGGGTTAATCTCTCCCACCACGTGGACGACATCAGGATTAGCAAAAGCCCTCAAAACATGAACCAGGGCATCACAGTTTCTCACGTCATTGAGGAATTTGCTGGCAGCCTTGTGGTCACCCTCGCTGACCATGAGCCCCGCAATATCGGTAAACTCTATCTGAGCATAGGTAGTTTTTTTAGGTTTGTAGAGGTTGCTCAAAAAGTCAATCCGCACGTCAGGAACCCGGGCCACACCTACGTTGGCCTCTGCCTTACCGGAAAAATTGCCTGTAGCCACCTTGCCGCTGGTTAACAGGTTAAAAAAGGTAGTTTTCCCTGTCAGGGGTAAGCCTATCAATCCGATTTTCACTGTCTTTCTCCTCCTAAGCTTGTATGGCACCAAAAAGATATTACCATAAAGGAAGCTTGGGAGCAAACAAAGAAAATTAAAAGGCAAGGTACGAAGCCTTGCCTTTTTGCAACTTAGACATGGGGAACATGGGTAAAGACAACTTTGAATTCCTTGTCATAAATATTGTTGAGATAATGGGAAACCCCTTTAGGTACCCGGGCGATTATCCCCGGTTCCAGGTGATAGGATTCCCCGTTAATGACGATTTCACACTGTCCTTCTACAGGGAAGAATATTTCCACGCTTTTCTCATGAATATGCTCATCCATGGCCTTTCCGGGTTCCAAACGTAATAAACCCTGGCTCACATCTTCTTCACCAATCGTGTTTTTGGAAACTGCCAGGCGAACCCTGGCATTGAGCCTGTCGATTTCCGTAACATCGGCCAGCTTTACAAGATAACTCATACTTACCTCCCCACAATATATAAAATCTGGTAATTCAATTATACTATGATTAACGAGCCTTGGGGATTTTATTTTTCTTTTTGCTCAAAGCAGGGAACTCACATTTTTTGTCTAAATATTTTATTGGAAATTTTATGATGAAAGGATGAAAGATATGTGTAATGATTATGCAGAACTCAAACCCAGTGAACGCCTGTTGTTAGGTCCCGGGCCCAGTAATGCCGACCCCCGCGTTCTGCGGGCCATGGCTGCACCTCTGGTGGGACATTTGGACCCGGAATTTTTACAGATCATGAATGACAATATGTCCCTCTTACGCTATGTATTTCAGACTAAAAACGAACTGACCATGGCTATGTCCGGTACGGGCAGCGCCGGTATGGAAACGGTTTTTGTCAACCTGGTGGAGCCGGGTGACAAAGTAGTGGTGTGTGTAAACGGCGTCTTTGGCCAGCGCATGGTGGATGTGGCGCAAAGGGCCGGGGCAGAAGTCACGGTAGTCAACGCACCCTGGGGCCAAATCATTGAGGCCGCCGAAGTGAAAAAAGCCGTAGAGTCTGTAAAACCCAAGCTGGTTGCTATTGTTCATGCTGAAACATCCACGGGTATTCTCCAGCCCCTGGAGGAAATTTCCGCTATTTGTAAAGAAGCGGACTGCCTCCTGGTGGTAGACTGTGTTACTTCCTTAGGCGGTGTGGAAGTTAAAATTGACGAATGGGGGATTGACGCGGCTTACAGCGGCACCCAGAAATGCCTGAGCTGCCCGCCCGGTCTGGCCCCCGTTACTTTTAACGAGAAAGCCCGGGCTGTCATTAACAAACGGAAAAACAAAGTACAAAGCTGGTACCTGGATCTTACCATGATCCAAAATTACTGGGGTCAGGAGCGCTTCTACCACCATACTGCGCCTATTTCCATGGGTTATGCTCTCCGGGAATCTTTGCGTGTGATTTATGAGGAAGGCCTGGAAGCCCGTTTCGCCCGGCATAAACTGAATGCTGAGGCCTTAAAAGCCGGCTTAAAGGCCATGGGCTTTAAACTATACGCCCAGGAAGGCTGTCAATTGCCCTCTCTCACTACAGCCTGGATACCTGAAGGCGTAGAAGATGCGTCAACCAGGAAGTTCCTCCTCAACAAGTATAACATCGAGATCGGCGGCGGATTAGGAGAAGGCAAAGGAAAAGTCTGGCGTTTCGGCCTCATGGGCCATAACTCTACAGAGAAAAACGTCTTGACACTCCTTACGGCCTTAGAGGCAGCCTTTGTCTACCAGGGTAAAACCGTAGAGCCCGGTGCCGGTATTGCTGCTGCTTTAGAAATCTATAAAAACAGATAGAAAAATTTAAGGAGCCTACCGGCTAGGTAGGCTCCAAATCTTATTGATAAATGAGGATTTCCACATCTTCCAGTTCTACAGCCAGAATCTTGACAATCTGTTCTTTCACATCCTCCCACTCCAGGCCTCCTACACCGGTCCCCAGTTTGGGCATGGCGATGGATTTCCAGCCGTGACCCCGGATGACTTCTTTTAGGGCTTCTAAACCGGCAGCAATGTAGCCGAGGTCAGATTTCCTTGATGCTTCCCGGCTGGTGGGAAAGAGAATAACGACATAAGGGGCGTCTTTAGGCTGCACCGCCCATACCTTTCCGATGTCCAGGTTCCCCTGGGCCAGAGCTTCTTTGTATTCCTCTTCCACATCGGGATAAGCACGGGCCACCTGGGCAGCTAAGCCCTGGGCCATAGCTCCCGCCGTCGTGACAGAACAAACGATAGACTCGGCCGGTGCCTTTAAAATATCACCGTTTTTAACGTAATTGATCATTTGTTACCCTCCTATAAAATTACCTGGATTTTCTTATCCATTAAATAATATACCCTAATAGACAATATACCATATTTTTCATGTAAGACAAATTTACATTATCTTGTGAATTTAGCCTTTCACTGTTTATTTTCCACAAGGGGATTATACTTTTCTACTTCTATTATACTCTTGACCTTTTTATAGAGGGCAAAGGTAACAACCGAAGAGAGAGAAAACTTTACAGCATTAAAAGGTAAGATGGCACCGGTTAGCATAGGCAGTAACTGGTTGGCTGGCACACCCCAGAGCGGCAATAACCAGAAATAGTTGGCCGCACCCATGACCAGAGTTGTTGTCACAACACCGGCCAAAAGACCTATCACCGCCATTCCTCTGGTTTTCTTCAGGGAGTATACTAAACCTGCCACCAAAGCCATAGTACCCCCGGCAATGAAATTCGCAGTGACACCGATTATTCCCGCCTTGGAGCCGCCAATCAAAAAAGTGATGATGTTTTTCAGCAGCTGCACCAGAACTCCCGCCCAGGGACCTATAGCAAAAGCGGCAATAAGGGCAGGAATGTCCCCTGGGTCATAAGTAAGAAATTCGGGAAAGAAAGGCAAAGGAAAGGCTATCGTATACATCAAAAGAACCCCAAAACCAGCCAGCAGAGCCAAACGTACCATTTGTTTTGTCGACATAGGTAAACATCTCCTTTGTAATGATTTATTGGGACTACCGGCAAACTCCAAACAAAAATCCCGAAGGGGTTAACCTCCGGGAGAAAAAGGCAATAACCAACAGCAATACTATTTCAGCATGCTGTTTATCCCCCTTCTCCCATCCAGACTGTACTGTCGGCCCTGGAATTCCACCAGATCAACCATACGGCTCGCGGGCTTTACCGCCGGTAAGGAATTTCACCTATCCCCGAAGGAGTTTGCTCTTTAATTGTCCTCAATATAATATTATAACTATCTTTAGCTATTTGACAATTCCCTTTTAGGGCTAACTTCTGTTAAAATAATAACGACCCTTTCCAACTTCCGAATTCCGAGGTCCGACATCAAATTTGGGTGACCAGAGACCAGTGTCCGGAGTCCGGTTAAAAAACTGGTCACAGGTCACGGGTCACCGGTCACTAATATCTGCCAGCTGCCAACTGTGAACTGCGAACTTCAACTACCAACTACCAACTAACAACTAACAACTATCAACTATCAACTAAAATTGCGGGGTATTTATGAAACGTGTCTTCTTCGTTGATTTTGATGGGACCATCACTCTCCAGGATACCTGTGATGCTATGACCAAAGCTTTTGCCGGCGAGGGTTGGCAAGAAAGCCTTCACCGCTGGGAAAAAGGGGAACTGACCACCCAGGGTTGTGCCCGGGAAATCTTTCGCCTGTTTAATGTGACCAAAGAGGAGCTGGCCTCTTTTCTCGCCACCATACCCATTGATGAGACTTTCCGCGATTTTGTCGGGTATGTGGAAAACCGCGGAGAAAAACTTTTCATAGTCAGCGACGGGTACGATTTCAATCTATCCATTATCCTGGGGAAAGCCGGACTAAGCCATCTCCCTCGTTTCTCCAACCGCCTTGTCATAAGGGACAATCAATATGATATTGACAGCCCTTTTCAATTGACAGAATGTGATAAATGCGGCACCTGTAAAAAAGAACTGGTATCCCGGCTAAAGGAAGATACGGAAGAGGTAGTTTATATTGGTGACGGCTACTCCGATATGTGCGGCTGCCAGGCTGCCGACCTGATTTTTGCCAAAGGCTCTTTGCTGAACTACTGCCAAAAAGAGAATCTCCCGGTGATTCCTTTTTCCTCCTTTGCCGATATCCTGCGCTGGTTAAAAGAACATGATGAAAGATAAAGCTGTGCTGCTTCGACTTCCGACCTCCGCATACTTGTTGGAAGCTTAAGGCGCCCCACCAGGGTGCCTTTTTGTTTAAATATCTAAGAAATGTTCTCCACCTTTTCTTTTTTCTTCTTTACTTTCTGCCATAAATAATAAATTCCCGAAATGACAGCCACCCAAACCAGTATTCCTCCCAGGTTAATGTACCAGGCATACTGCTCCCTCCCCCAGAGGGAATAAAAGAGGATAGCGGGAGTTTGACCCAAAGCAGTTCCCACCAGGAAAGTTCTCAATCGGACATGGGTTAAGGCAAAAGCGTAGCTGGCCAGGTCAAAAGGGACAAAGGGCAAGACCCGGGCCACAAAGACAGCCTGATCCTGGTATTCTTCGATTAATTTGATCATTGACGCTAATATCCGCGGCGGGGCTGTAATATTAAGCCCAAGATAGCGGATTAGCCCGAAACATACCACAGCACTGCACAAAGACCCCACCCAGGAGATGAGAAAACCTCCCCAGCTCCCGAAAATGATGCCGTTGGCTATGAAAATCATCACCGAGGGCAAGGGTGAGATAAAGGCCTGGATAATGATTAGGGCGAAAGATATGAGGGGCGCCAGGTACCCGCCGCGCAGAATCAGCTCCTTAAGAGCTGTCATATTGCCTGTGGCCAGAATGGCCACCAGGTCGGCTCCCCAGTAAAAAATAGCTCCTATTGCCAATAAAACAAGAAGTATTTTCTTTATCATATCATGCTCCTCATCCATGAGTAGTTCGCTTAATATACCTTCTCCATTCCCCTAGCTAAATCCTATCTCAACAGGGCTATCTTATGCCAAATTAACGGAAAAATTCTTAAATATCAATACCCCTGTTCCATTCTGACACAACCCGTTGTTTTTGCTGCTCTATTTTGGAGCAATTTGCTCTTTCCAACCCTGATACGACCATTGGCACGAATTTTGCAACTGTTTAGAAGATAAGAGCATATTGCTTCCGACTCATCCTGTCCCCCGGGGAAAGGCTGAGCGTTGGGTCAGGGGAGCAATTCCCTGGCCTGCCGGTGCGCAAAGGAAGAGATGTCTGTAAGAGGGACATCTTTTTTCTTTACCAAAATATTTTATGGGGGTGTATATTGTGTATATTCTAAGGGTAAACATGTCTGACCTCTCTATCAAAAAAGAAGCCGTGCCGGAGAAGTACCAGTTAATGGGTGGTCGTGCCTTAACCTCACACATCATCAACGCCGAAGTTGATCCTAACAGCCATGCTTTAGGGCCTAACAACAAACTGGTCTTCGCCCCTGGGCTTCTGGCTGGGACTCCCGCTCCCAGTTCTGGACGTCTTTCCGTTGGTACTAAGAGTCCTCTTACTGGTACCATTAAGGAAAGTAATGCCGGTGGTGTGGCTGCCCAAAAACTGGCCCGTTTAGGTGTGAAAGCGATTATCGTTGAAGGCCAGCCCAAAGACGATAAATGGTACATCCTCAAAATAGATAATGATGGAGGCCAACTCCTTCCCGCCGATATAGTGGTAGGAAAAGGTAACTATGAGACAGGAGAACTGTTAAGAGCCCAATTCGGGGAAAAAGCCGGTGTCATTTCCATCGGACCAGCCGGAGAAAGCAAGATGAGTGCCGCTTCCATCGCCGTAGCAGA
>JAIHAN010000136.1 GCA_020054815.1 Peptococcaceae bacterium
TATTTTTGGCAAAATGCTGGAGAATTTGGATGCCTTCCTTATCATCTTCGGCGTTCCTGGCTCCTCCGGCACCTGCCACACAAACGTTCCAGTAAATAGAGCCGGGAATAATCATGTCATTGATAAAATACCATAGCAAGAGCTGGGCAAAGGCAAAGTTATGTCCTGCCCGTCTGGCTACGGTAATCGGCGCTCCTACCTTACCCGAAAAGAAGGTATTTCTCCCACGGGAACAAAACCCGGCCCGATCCAGTAAGGCCATGAGCTGGGGAGTAGCTGAACTGTAGTAAACGGGGGAGGCCACCAAGATGCCGTCGGTTTCCTCCATTTTACTGTAAATTTCCGCAAAGTCGTCCCCTTTTTGTGTGCATTCCTTGGCCTCAAAACAGCCGTAACAACCGCGGCAGGGCAGGATAGTTTTACCACGCAAACTGATAAGTTCTGTCTCTATTCCTTCCTGCTCCAAGAATTTAAGGGTTTCTTTCAAATACCATTCTGAATTGCTGTCTTTGCGAAAACTGCTGCTGATGCCTATTGTTTTCATGGGTCCACCTCCAGATATTGGATTGGAATTGTTGCAATATTTACATTTATACATTTATACACCGGTTAGTGAATTTCCTGTTTTATCCCCAGCGAATTACCGTAGAAGTAAAGGCATAGCCTGTGCCTGCACCTAAAAAAACCACATGGTCGCCGTCTTTGATCTTCCCCTGTTCTAATCCCAGTTTCAGGGAAAGCCACTGGTCAGTATGTCCTACATGCCCATATTCATCAAGATATACAGATTGTTCGGGTCTAAGCCCTAAATCCTGCAGGATAGCATAGTGGGCACTTGGCTTAATATGAAGTATAGCAAGATAATCAATATCTGCCCTGCTCAGGCCGCTTTTAGCCAGGGCTATATCAACAGGTTTTACAAAAGGCAAGGTCCCACGGTCTGCCAGATCTTTTTTCATGCGCTCAGGCTCAGGCACAATTATTTTGTTCCACATCCCCGACTCCACTACATCTACAGTAATAGGGTTTTTCGTACCGCCATAGGGAGCGATGACATCATCGGCGAATACCGGTTCAGTATGAATACCCGTGCCCAGGATCAAATTTTTTTCATATCCCCGCTTAAGAAGGGCAGCATGGCCACTGGGTCCCATATCAAACATAAAACTGGAATTGGGATCGTTATAATTGATCAAATATGCATTGGTATTGCCACCGGCAATTAAGACGGTTTTTATTTCCTCATTGGTTATCATCAGTTCTTTGGCCAGTTTTAAAGCCACAGGAGTAGCAGCACAACGGTAAGAAATATCAAAAGCCCAGCATTTTTCCGCTTTTAGCTCTTTCTGAATCTTAATGGAACCCGTCCAGCAAATGTATTCTTTGTATTCCTCACCGGGGTAAATAATTAAATCAATCTCTTTGGGATCTGTTCCCGTCTTTTCCAACAACTTCCTGGCAGATTTGATGGCCATGGTAACACAATGATCCTCAGGACCGCCTACGGGTTTCCGTTTTACCCCGAATTTTTCTACCAGTATTTTAGCCGGAATATTGGTAAGAGTGGACAATTCCTCAGCCTCCACAAAATTCTCCGGAATATATACTTCATAATCCACAAGACCAACCTGAATATCCTTCATCAATCTCACCTCACCAAATCATTAACTCCTGACTTTCCTTTTGCAGCCACGATCTGAAATCAGGGTGACTGACAGCAATCAGCCTCTTCACCCTCTCCCGCACACTGGTACCCCTTAAAGAAGCGATACCATATTCAGTAACCACATAATCTACATCGTTTCGGGACAGGGAAACTACAGCCCCTGGCGTCAGGCGTGGTACAATCTTGCTAATGATCTTTTTTTCTCCCGTCACAGGATCTTTAATTTCCGCTGTAGAATGAAGGGCTATGATTGATTTACCACCCGGGGATTTTTGGGCCCCTGTTGCCGTATCACTTTGCCCACCCGTACCGGTAAATTGCCTGTGGCCTATGGATTCAGAACAGCACTGGCCAGTGAGGTCAACTTCCAGGGTAGTATTGATGGATACCATCTTATGATTCTGGCTTATAACATAGGGGTCATTGGTCCAACAACCATTCATGAGAACAACCCCCGGGTTGTCATGAACAAAGTCATAGAGACGCTGGGTACCGAGGACAAAGGTTGCCACCATTTTTCCGGGCAATAGTCCCTTCTTCCTCCCTGTTACGGCTCCCGCCTCATATAAGTCCACCATACCATCCACAAACATTTCGGTATGGATACCCAAATCGCGTTTTTCCCTTAGTTCTTTAGCTACGGCATTGGGTATACCGCCAATACCTAACTGAATAGTAGAACCATCTTCCACCAGTTCGGCGATATATTTTCCAATAATTTCGTCCTTTTCCTCACTGGGGGCACTGGGGAGAAGGGGTAAATCTTCTGTATGTTCCACTACATAATCCACATCACTAACATGAATAATGGTATCGCCAAAGGTGCGGGGCAGTTTTTCATTGACCTGGAGAATAACCAAATCGGCATTCTCCATTACCTCCCGTTCATAAGTAACACCCAGGGACAGGGACATAAACCCATATTTGTCAGGTGGTGTGGCAATCCCTAAGAATACATTGCATTTCCTGTGAAAAAGCCTTTTCCTGGCTGCCAAATGGAGATGACAGGGAATATGGGAAACATTGCTCTGGGGATGGGCTTTGCGTAAACCAGGGCTATAATACCAGCCTTCAGTGAAAAAACTTTCTTTATATTGTGGGTTCATAAAAAACTCGTAATTTTCCAGGGGAAGACAATTAACCACTGTCACATTTTTTACCCTATCGGCAATGGTATGAAGATGGCGTAAGATATAGCGGGGTTCGGACCCCGAGAGTCCGCAAATGATCTGATCATTATCCTTAATCTTACTTAAGCCTTCCTCTAAACTAATCACTTTTGCTCTGTACTGTTCTTGCCAGATAGTCATATCTTTTTCCTCCTTCCCTTTGAAAGCATATTTCTTAGGAAACTTAGTGCCCTCGCTCAGCAAGGGCACTAAGCCTAATATTTTAATCAGCTACGGAAACAGAACCCTGTATACTCTGTTTCTTAGGTTGTGGCAAGGCACTACGATGCTGATAAGGGGTAACCAGGGAGACAATAATCATAACAGCGATGGAAACAAGGAAGGCAATGGCGCCGGTATCCAGCTTGGGGACATATACCTTGAAAAGTTTCAGGAAGTATAGGAGTAAAGCTAAACCTCCCCCACCAATCATACTGAAAAGAGCGCCATATTTGTTGGCCCTTCTCCAGCGCAGGCCGGCCACCAGGGCAGGACCAAGACCGGCGGCAAAGAAGCCAAAGGCAGCATTACCCAGCCAGGCAACCAGGTCGGGGGGCTTAATGGCGATTAATACAGTGATGACGCAAAGAGCAATCGTCGCCACCCGGGACCAGTGCAGACCCTGTTTTTCCGTAAGCTGGGTGCCGAAACCCTGCTCGATAATATCACGGGTAACTGTGGAGGCAGCCACCACGATAAAGGTAGATACGGTGGACATAATGGCCGCCACCGCTGCAGCCAGGACCATCCCTGCCATGCCCGGGTTCATAAATCTGACAAGAAATTCGGATACGGCCATGTCGGGGTTGGTCAGCTTGGGAGCAATACCCTGCACTACTGCTGCCCTGTAAATCATGCCGGAAAACAGGAAGAAGGTTATGAACACATAGCAGACAGCAGCGATAAATGGCGCCCAGCGAAGCATATCGACCTTCTTAATAGTATAAAAGCGGGTAGTGAACTGGGGCTGTCCCACCGTACCTACGGCATAGAGCAGGAAGAAGGAGAGGAATGTCCAGCCGGTAAAGCCCACTCCTTTGGTGGAGAAGGGCAAGAGGATTTCAGGGCTTACTTTGGCCAGGGTCAGGTTCATCTGGGTAAAACCGCCCACGTGCTGGAAGCCGAAGAGGATTACTAAAATACCACCAAAGCACATAACCAGCATCTGGAAGGCATCGTTATAGATATTGCCGGTCTGACCACCCATTGTGCAGTACGCGGCGACTACTACAACACCCACAATTAGACCAGTCATATAAGTAGATTTAAGCAAGGTCTGGAAAAGGAGCCCCATGGCAGCCCACTGGGAAACCATGTAACAAAAGATACCGATAAGAATAATGAGGGAACAAAACCACCTTACCCTTTTATCTTCATAAAGGGTATAGAAAAGATCGGGAATGGTCAGTGCACCGTGCTTTTCGCTCAGATACCGCATGGGCTTGGCCAGCAAACCGTATACGATTACATAAGCTAAAATGGCGTTAAGAGCCGGGATGGCAAAGAAGGGCTGATAACCCAGGTTGTAGCACAGTCCCGGCAAACCAACGAAGAAGAAACCACTGGCAATAGTAGCACAGGATGAGAATGCTACCAGGAAGGGCCCCATAGATCGACCGGCTACGATAAAATCCGTCATGCCTGTAGTCTTCCTGGAGGCATAATAACCCAAACCAATAACGATAATAAAATAGACTACAAAAATACTAAGAATTACAGGATCCACCATTCATCCTCCTTTCCTTCTTTGTACATGAGCCCCCAGAGAAATGTCAGGAACAACCACAGGGGCCAGATGATAAACAAGCTGACAAATGAGATAGTTGGTAACCCGAACAAAGAAACTCCTCCTTTCTTAAACAATATGGAAAAGGCGCCAGGAATTTCTCACCCCCTTTTTAAGATAAGCGTATCCGGGTCAGGTTACAGTTTGGTTACAAATAGGTAACTAAAGAAGAAAAAAAAGCGGGCTGATAAAATTATCAGCTCGCTTAAAGTAAAGTTCTTTATAAGCATGATATCTTTTCTTTTAATAACATAAATAATTCCTGGGAGGGTTTTATGGACAATTCTTTGGCCAGGTTATCCTTGTACCTGTTAAAGGTCTGCACAGCCAAAGTCTTTTGTTTAAGCTGGCAATAACACGAGATCATCATACGATAAGCACTTTCACAACAATTGTCCTGACTAATCATTTTTTCGCATATTTCCAGACACCTGTGGAGCTGCTTTTCCTGCAGGTATAATGTAGCCAGCTTCTCCGCAACTTCCAGGTACATCTTTTTAAAACATTCCCGTTCCTGGAGAACCCCTTCATCAATGTCCAAAAGAAAACCACCTGAATATAACTCCAGGGCATCTTCCAGTATTTCTTTGGCCAGTACATATTTGCCTTCTTTAAAATATTTAAACCCGATTCGTGCCTGTAACGCAAACTCGTCTGCATCTACCCGGAAATTTTCCAGGTTGACCAATCCATAACCATAAGTGTTTCTCTCTACAAAAAACGGGTTATGACCTTGCCGCTCGGGCTCCAGAATACGGTGAAGGGTGTTCATCGTCACTTTAAGATTCTGCCTGCCCTGTTCTTCACTCTTATCAGGCCAGAGTATATCAATAAGCTCTTCAAAACGTACAAATCTCCCCCGGTAAAGGATTAATATCTGCAGTAATTTTCTGGCTTTATCCCGGATCCATTCTTCACTTTTTATTTCCTGCTGTCCCCTCCATACCCTGAAATCCCCCAGAGTTTTGAAGTATAGGGTATAACCCGGGTGATAATTTGGTTTCCCGGTAGTTTTTTGTTTTATCCCCGTATCAAAACATTCCCGGGTTAAAGCGCGTAGCAAGGCCATATCTATAGGACTGAAAATTGTCTTTTCTTTGAGGAGAAAGGTATAATTATAACCCTTTATTTTTGTAAATAATTCTTCTCCACTACATTTAAGCATTCTCTGGTTTCTCGTCTTCAAATAAACTAAAGCTTCCCAGAGCAGAGCAACAGTAGTAAGGAAAGAATCCTGGCACCTTCCTGCCAAATCTTTTGCTTCTAAAAAGTACCCCAAAGCTGTTTCATAATCCTCAACTGTAAAGAAGCTAATGCCCTGGGCTATGGTGATCAAAGCAACAAGCCAATGGTCAGATGCATCTAGGCAAATTTTCTTAGCTTCTTCCCCATAGCGAAAAGCCAGCTCCCCCTGGGCTTTATGTCCATAGGCCAGGCATAATCCCCACAGGGGTTCTCCTTTACCACGGGGAACCCTCACTCTTTCCGAGAGCCTTACGGCATTTTGATACCAGGATATGGCTTTATCAAATTTTCCCTTGACAAGATAGGTGTGCCCCAGACGAGCCGAGGCTACAGATTCGGTAAACGGTGACCCCACCCTTTGCCCATTCTCCAATCCTTCCCGGGCATAGTAAAAGGCGGTATCCCCATTCTTCCCTGTTAAAGAATAAAGCAGAGACAGGATAAGCTTGACTTCCCGGTGAGCTTTAGGGGATAAATCCTCCCTTTTTAACACTTCTTGAAGCTGTCCCTCCAGATAAGTAATGGCTTCATCCAGCCTACCCGTCCGTAACAAGAAGCGGCCCTGCAAATTTACAGGTAATTCTGTTCCTATACTTCTGGCCAGTTCCTGAATGGTTTTAACCTCTTCTATTTTTCCGCGATTTAAATTATTTTCAGCAATTAACTCTAAAAGATACCCCTTCTTCCATTCCATCATATTCCCCTTTAAGGCTAAAGCCTCATTGAGAAGGGGTGCGGCCCGGCTGGGCTGCACCGTATCGAGAAACACCAAAGCTTTACGTTGTAAAACTTCACTGATTTCATACCTGCTTTGTGACCTTACATAAAGCTTTTCTGCTTTCTCGTATGTGTTAAGGGCATTATTAAATTCACTGGTGAAGCGGTAAATATCACCTAAAATCACAAACAACCAGGGGTTTAGTGTATAAGTGTCCTCGGGTAATTTTTTCAGCCAATATAACAAAGTATTGAACCGTGCCCCTTTAATAAGTATATCGGAAATCTCAATAATTAAGTGTGCAGCACGCCCATATTCACCGGCTTTTATGAGATGGTTAACAGCTTGCTCATAATCCTCTTTATTGAGAAAATAATCAGCCGCAAGATTATGCAACTGCCTTATGGGATACTGTTCTTTTTGCGCTACCTGATAAAGAAACTCTTTAAACAGACTGTGAAAACGATAATTGTCCCGCCCATAATTATAAATGAACAGACCTTTTTCAATGACCTTGCGTAATGCTCCCCGACCATTGGGACCTAAAAGATGTTCGCAAATCTCTTTATTAATAAAATTCAAGACAGAACAACTTAAAAGAAAATGTTGTATCTCCTTCTCTTGTTTGTCTAATACATCAGCAGCCAAAAAAGCAAACAAATCCTGGGAGCTATCACAATAATCATCCTCTAGCTGAGAAAAGTTAAAAGCATCAGCAGAAGCACTCAACATTTCCAGAGCCATGGCCCAACCTTCGGTCTTTTTCATAATCAATGTCAGTTCTTTTTGTTCTAGTTTTACGTTAGAACGCAAGCTGAAGAAATCGCGAATCTCCTGTTCATCAAAGGCCAGATCCTCTTCAGATATAAGCAGGACCTGACCCTTTACTTTCCAGCGCTGCCAGGGAAAAGTAACGGGAAACGTTCTGGTGGAAATGACGACGTGAATACCTGGAGGTAAATTGTTGAGGAGATAAGTCATAACGTTTATAATATCGGAACGGCCTTCAATTAAATGGAAGTCCTCAATAACCAAAAAAATATTTTCTTTTTGTTTACCGTATAAATCCCATAATTCATTGATAAAGCCATTGATGATGTTATTCCAGGTATCCTGGAGATTCTCTATCTCATCTAAAAGTTTAAGCAAACCAGTGCCAAAATCTCCGTGCTTTACCCTTACACAATACACTAGATCAAAAAGAAAATTATATAACTCATTATCTTCGCCGCTAATGTTAAACCAATGGTAATTTTTTGCAAAATTTTTAAAATAAAATCCCAACATCGTACTTTTGCCATAACCGGCTCCTGCCTTAATAATCGTTAAAGGAAAATTTCCGCACTTTTTTATCTTTTCTAAAAAGCGTTTAACAATAACAATTT
>JAIHAN010000137.1 GCA_020054815.1 Peptococcaceae bacterium
GTGATTTAGTAGGTTATGCTCCCTTTCCCAACGAAGTCATAGAAACAATCAAAAAAGCCAAAATTCCCACAGTAATGGGTAATTATGATGAAGCTACCGCCTATTTCAAACCTACCTGCGGGTGCGATTATCCTAATGAAAAAGCTGCGGAAATAGGCAGCCAGTCTATAGCCTGGACTAAAAAACACACCTCAGAAGCAAGCAAAGAATTTCTAAAGACCTTGCCCGGCAAAATTGAGTTTACGGCCAGCGGGAAGAAAGTCTTAATCGTGCACGGAAGTCCCAGGCAGATAAATGAATATCTTTATGAAACCAGACCAGAAGAGGAACTTAAAGAAATAATGAATGAAACCGAAGCTAATATTCTCATCTGCGGTCATACCCATCTGCCCTATCACAAAGTCATTAATGGCAAGCACCTTATTAACGCCGGCAGTGTAGGTAAACCAAAACACGGCGACCCCATGGGCACATATGTAATTGTTAACATAGACCATGATGTCAAGGTAGAAATTATTAAGTTTAAGTATGAGCATGAAAAAACCGCCCAAGCCATTGAAGAGTCGGAGTTGCCCAATGAATTGGCCGATTTGCTCAGAACTGGCGGTAAATAGTTAAACTTTTTCTATACAAGTAAGAAAAGATGGATTTTGTGACACGACACCAAATCCATCTTTTCTTTTTATGCTTTATCCTCTAAGAATATCATCCTTAAAATATTTCTCTTTAAAAGAGAGAGCTACGTTCACCAGACCGATCATTACCGGCACCTCAATAAGAGGACCTATAACAGCGGCAAAGGCTTGCCCGGAATTGATGCCAAACACAGCTACAGCAACGGCAATAGCAAGTTCGAAGTTGTTGCTGGCAGCAGTAAAAGCAAGGGTAGTAGACTGCTCATAATTTACTCCAAATTGTTTGCTAAGGAAGAAGGATAAAATAAACATTACTACAAAGTAAATTATTAAAGGGATGGAGATTCTGACTACGTCCATCGGCAGCTTAACTATATAACTTCCTTTTAAGGAAAACATCACCACAATAGTAAACAGCAAGGCTATGAGAGCCAGTGGACTGATCTTCGGTACAAAATTTTTCTCATACCATTCTTTGCCTTTTACAGGAACAAGAAAATACCGGGTCAAGAAACCCGCCACAAAAGGAATTCCCAAATAAATAGCTACACTGGTAGCCACTTCTCCAATCGAAACATGTACTTCCATCCCTTGTAAACCAAGCCAATCAGGCAGCACAGTGATAAAAATATATGAATATATGGAATAAAAAATCACCTGAAAGATGGAGTTGAGGGCGACTAAAGCTGCAGCATATTCATTATCACCCTTCGCCAGGCTGTTCCATACGATAACCATGGCTATGCATCTGGCTAAGCCAATGAGGATAAGGCCAACCATATATTCCGGGTAACTGCGCAAAAAGATAATAGCAAGGGCAAACATAAGGATTGGACCGATAATCCAGTTCTGAACCAATGATAGTTTTACAACAGTCCGATTTTTAAAGACCTTGCCTAATTCATCATACTTTACTTTCGCCAGCGGGGGATACATCATAACAATTAAGCCGATAGCAATAGGAATCGATGTTGTACCAACAGAGAGCTTATCCAGCCAGGTTGCCACACCCGGAAAGGCCCATCCTACACCCACTCCTACGGCCATAGCGAGAAAAATCCATAAAGTTAAGAAACGATCTAGAGTAGATAGTCTTGCTGAAGCAGAATTTTTCATTGTGACACCTCCACAAGCATTTATTTTATCGACTCCATGGATTTTTGCTAAATTTTTATGTTTAACACTACACCTCCTTTCCTTTCTTGTTTCTTCTCAAACCGTCGCAAGAAGAGTCGCATAGATGAAGCACAACTTCGTCATGGAAAAGTACTTTGTCTAATAAATCATGCAGGTTTCTTATGCTCTGCTGGTTTAAAGTGTAAAAACACCATTTTCCTCTTTTTTCCACAGTGATAAGCCCTGCTTCTGCCAAAACCTTGAGATGATGAGAAATTGTTGGCTGCGTTAACCGGAAGGCTTCGGTCAAGTCACACACGCACATTTCCTGCCTGGCCACCATCTGCAATATTTTAAACCTGTTTTGATCGCTCAAGGCTTTAAAAATATTAGTCAGTTCCATCTCGTATTCCTCTTAATATTGATTCTCATCTATATGTATATTATACCTCGAATCCATGTATGTCAATGTATAAATCTAATGCAATTTTTTTACACATCTAAGAAAATACTTGTAACCTTTGGGGTATTTAAGTAATATAATTATATAAGAATTTGTTTATATGTTTTGGTCGAGAGGTTGGAGAAAATGGCTAAGAATTAGTACCCGGTTATTGACTATTCTCTGTGCAATGAGTGTATGGTTTGCGTAAACCATTGTACTCATGGGGTTTATGACAAACAAAAGAGCATTCCTTCCGTTGTTTTTCCCGAAGGTTGCGTAGATGGCTGCAGGGGCTGTCAGAAAAAATGTCCCCAAGGGGCTATCAGCTATTTTGGCGATACCGGGGAAAACAGAGGTTCCAGCTGCTGCTGCAGTTAAGATAAGAAGGTGCATACAGGATAAGTTAAGTAATAAAATAAACTTGAGTATATAAAATCGAGGTGTTTTTTGTGGATATCAAGATTGTAGGCACTGGATGTGCCAAATGCAAAAAACTTGAAGAAACTGTGCGCGAAGTAGTGCAAGAACTGAACGTAGACGCTGAAGTGGGAAAAATCTCTGACATTAAAGAAATAGCCCAAACAGGTATCCTGATGACTCCCGGGTTGATCATCGACGGTAAGGTAAAGCTTTCCGGAAAAGTGCCTTCCAAAGAGGAAACGATCAAGATAATCAAATCATCCCTTCCTTAAAAACATCCTTTAAGGATGTTTTTTTAAACTATTTATATAAGGATTTAAGAATATATTTATGCAAAGGAGTTTGGAAGATGAAAGAATGGCAGAAATTCTTGCTTTATTTAGGTGTTTTTTTAGCTGCTTATCTGATCCCTTTTGATAACGCAGCAGTAGCAACGGCTACCCTGGAAGCTTTCAAAATGTTAAATGAATATGCCAGGGAGCACGTTCTTTTCTGTCTTGTTCCCGCCTTCTTTATCGCCGGAGCAATTGCCATCTTCGTTTCACAAAACGCAGTTCTAAAATATTTCGGTTCAGGGGCGAAAAAATGGCTTTCCTACTCCGTGGCCTCCGTTTCAGGAGCTGTACTGGCCGTGTGTTCCTGCACTGTCCTGCCTCTTTTCGCTGGCATCTATACCAGAGGTGCCGGCATAGGTCCCGCTGTAGCTTTCCTTTATTCCGGCCCGGCCATTAACGTACTGGCCATCATCCTGACTGCCCGCATCCTGGGATGGGAGCTGGGTGTTGCCCGTGCAGTGGGAGCAGTATTGTTCGCAGTAGTAATCGGCCTGATTATGGCCCTGCTTTATGGCAAGGAAGATGCCGGCCGGGAAGGCCTTGTTATTGGTGATGCCGGTGATGAGGAAAGAAGAACTGGCTGGCAAAACCTTATCTATTTTGCTAATCTTGTTTTTATCCTGATTTTTGCCGCCTGGGCCAAACCCCAGTCTCCGGAAGGATTCTGGTACTCTGTCTATAAAATCCACTGGCCCGTAACTTTTGTTTTGTTAGCAATCCTGGCCTATATCCTGATGCACTGGTTTCAAAAAGAAGAACTCTGCCAATGGGTTGATTCTTCCTGGGATTTTGCCAAAAAAATACTTCCCCTGCTCTTAGGCGGTGTGCTGGCAGCCGGTTTTCTGATGGGACGTCCAGGTACAGACGGAGGGATCATTCCGTCTCAGTGGATTTCAGCTCTGGTGGGCGGTAATTCTTTGAAAGCTAATCTTATTGCCTCCGTTGTTGGCGCATTCATGTATTTTGCCACCCTGACAGAAGTACCTATTATCCAGGGTTTGATGGGAGCCGGTATGGGTAAAGGTCCTGTCCTGGCGCTTTTATTATCAGGCCCCGCTTTAAGCCTACCCAACATGCTGGTCATCCAAAGTATTATGGGAACTAAGAAAACTGTGACTTATGTTCTCCTCGTCGTAATCATGGCTACTGTTAGCGGATTTCTCTTCGGCAATATGGTTTGAAAATAAATTTTTTATAAGGAGTAAGGAGTGCTGCTTTGGATAAGAAGAAGTTATACAGGGCTTTTAAAGCCATCGGTGAACCTACCCGGTTAAAAATCGTAAAAATGCTGGCCCAGGGCAGTTTTTGCGTTTGCGAACTCAGCGAATACCTGGATATGCTGCAGCCCCGCATCTCACAGCATTTAAAGATTCTCAAGGACGAGGGTTTGGTCAGGGAGAACCGGGAAAGCTACTGGGTTTATTATTCGCTGGATAAAGAAGCCTTTCATCGTCTGTGGCATGATTTTATGGCCTATCTTGATACTGACCTCAAAACCTTGGGGGAGTTTGAAGAAGTAGTAAAAAGAATGGAAAATAAAGTATGCAACCAGCGTATCAGAGATACTAAGATTAAAAAAATGCAAAATAAACTTAGCGGAGAGCAGAATTAGTTTTCTCTTGTCTTCTGTAGACTAAAGTTATGGTAAAATAGCGATATATTGTTCGAAAGGATTTTCCTATGACGATTGGTACAGTAATCTTAATCCTGGTTTTCGGCATCATTGCAGGTTTCATGAATACCGTGGCCGGAGGAGGTTCCCTCCTCACCTTGCCCATGTTGATTTTTCTGGGGATGCCCTCGGCTCTGGCCAATGGTACCAACCGTGTGGCTTTAACAGTGCAAAGCATCAGCGCCGCCATTAATTTTCGCCGGAAAGGTTATTTTGATTTAAAACTTGGACTTACTTTAGGTATACCGGCTATGCTGGGCTCTTATGCGGGGGCCAGGTTGGCCATCGATCTTCCCGATGCGATTTTCAACAAAATCTTAGCGGGTGTGATGCTCGCTGTTCTCTTTCTTATTGTGCGCCAACCCCATAAAGCAAAAAACGAACGGGAAGAAGAACTGACTCCTGCCCGCCGTCTATTAGCCATCATCATCTTTTTCTTTGTGGGCATGTATGGCGGTTTTATCCAGGCAGGAGTAGGCTTTATCATCATTGCCAGCCTCTTGCTCTTAACGGGAATGTCCCTGGTCAAGATCAACAGCTTAAAGAACTTTGTGGTTCTTTTATATATGTTCATCTCCCTGGTGGTTTTTATCTGGGAAGGCAAGGTGGACTGGATGCTGGGTTTGACTTTATCCGTCGGCAACGGAATCGGCGGATGGATAGGCAGTTCCTTTGCCGTAGCTAAAGGAGATAAATGGATCAGAATATTTCTGATTGCTGCAGTTACTGTAATGGCGGCAAAACTTCTAGGCATTTTTGATTTTTTGAGACAATAAAATCTGGTGAAACCTTTCACGAGCCTCTTCATAAGCTGTATAAACTCAACAACTATCAACTAATCTTGTGTATTCTGGCGAAGTATGCTATAATCATCTGCTGTAACATCCCTGCTCCATCGTCAGAGGTGGGGCCGTTTAGTCCATAGGGAGGAGGTGAAGTTAAAGATGCGGAATTACGAAATCATGTATGTCCTTAAGCCTGATTTAGACGAGGAAAAAGTAGCTGATGTAATGGAGAAGTTTACTAACCTCATCAACACCAACGGTGGCGAGGTGGTCTCCACTGACAAGTGGGGCAAGAGACGTCTGGCTTATGAGATTAATGATTATCGTGAAGGTATCTACATCTTGGTTAACTTCAAGGGTGAGGCTGGTACTGCCCAGGAGCTTGACCGTGTGATGAAGATTACTGACGGAATTCTTCGTTTTATGATTATCAAAAAAGACGAGTAGTTACTGCCTGCAGACCTTTTAGGTGGTGATAAATGTGTTAAACAGGGTGATTCTAATCGGTCGCCTTACGAAAGATCCGGAATTACGATATACTCCAAGCGGTACGGCAGTGGCAACTTTCACCCTGGCCGTGAACAGGAACAGAGCCAATCAAGAGGGGGAAAGGGAAGCTGATTTCATCCCCATCGTTGTCTGGCAAAAGCAGGCAGAAAACTGTGCCAACTTTATTGGTAAAGGCAGCCTGGTTGCTATTGATGGCCGCCTGCAAGTGAGAACTTACGACGGTAAAGATGGCCAGCGCCGCTGGGTTACCGAAGTTGTAGCGGAGAATGTAAGGTTCCTTGACAGACGTGAAGGTGGAGGTTCACAGGGAATAAGTACATTTGGCAGTGAAGTAGAGTTTACTGATGATGATATTCCCTTTTAAATTGTAGGTAAGGAGGGAAATTAGTTGAAACGTGAACGTGGTCGTCGCCCTCGCAAAAGAGTGTGCAGCTTTTGTGTAGATAAAGTCGAATCCATTGATTATAAAGAATTAGGCCGTCTGCGTAAATATATTACCGAGCGCGGCAAGATCCTGCCCCGCCGGATTTCCGGCAACTGTGCAAAACACCAGCGCCAGCTGACTGTCGCCATTAAGCGAGCCAGAAATGTTGCCTTGTTGCCGTTTACTGCAGAATAAGCGAAACATTTGGTAAAACTAAAGGGAGCGGACGGCTCCCTTTTTCAGTTGTTAGTTGTTAGTTGATAGTTGTTAGTTGTTAGTTGTTAGTTGATAGTTGTTAGTTGATAGTTGGCAGTTGTTAGTGATGGGTGCTAAAAATACCAGAAGAATCGGGGAGGAGTTTATCCCTAAAAAGAGAATTAAACTATAAATTGGGGATTAATTGGGGACTAGGAGGCAATTCTTATGCAAGGGCCGGAGTTGGATATAGCCAAAAACATCAAAGCTATTGAATGGCTCAAAACAGAGCTGACCAGTTCCCTGGCCGGCTTATTTAAAGCGCTCTTCAAGGGTAACACAGAGGGGGTAATGGAAGCCCTGGCTGTTATAGTTATTAACAGCTTTCTTTTGGCCAAACGCTTGGGGATTAGCTACGGGCGTTTGGAACTTGCCATACATAATAAAATGACGGGACTCCTCAAAGAAAAACACCTCCTGGAAGAGTGGTATGGTGATCTTTCCTCCCTTAAGGAGTATACGGAAATAAAAAGAGGTGACTAAGTGAGTGGATAGTTCCTTGCGTACGCGGGCCATCGTTGAGGGGGCCCTTATGGCCGCCTTGACAGCCATTTTGGCCCTGGCCGGTTTTTATCTTCCTTTTCTCCGTTTTCTTACCAATTTAGTCTGGACTATACCCATCGTTATTGCTACTGTCCGGCATGGTTTAGGCATTGGCATCATGTCCACTGTGGTAGCTGGTTTTCTCATCTTTATCCTGGCCAGTCCCCTGGAAGCTTTGTTTTTAGTTTTGCAGTTTGGTGGGTTGGCCTTACTTTATGGATATGCCTTTAATAAAGGAATAAAACCGGGGATTACCTTACTGGCCGGTACAGGTGTTGCCATTATTTCTTTTCTCCTTACTTTTGGCGTGTCCCTTCTCATTTCAGGCCTAAATCAAATCAACTTTGTCGACCAGTTGAAAGAGACCATTGAACCCACTATTGAGATGTACCGGAGCCTGGGACTCTTTGATAAATATGGAACCAGTGGTTTAACGGAAGAGAACATGCGCCAGATGCTTGCAGGCTTTATAAACCTCTTAATAGTGCTCTTTCCAGCCTTAATTGTAACCTATGGGATAATGGCTGCCTTTTTGAACTATATCATCGGCCAAAAGATTTTATTTAAAATAGGGATACCCGTTCCTCAACTGCCCCCTTTCCGCAACTGGCAGCTGCCCTGGTGGACAGTATGGGGATTCATTGGCGGATTTGGTTTGTCCCTTGCTGGCAGCTACTGGCAAATTAAGACTTTAACAACCATCGGTAGTAATATCATGATGGTCTATTATCCCGTACTTTTTGTCCTGGGTTTATCCGTAATTGCGTACTTTTATCATCATAAGTTACAGAGGGCCTTTAGCTATC
>JAIHAN010000138.1 GCA_020054815.1 Peptococcaceae bacterium
AGGGCAGTACTACAACTGTGATTAATTCAGCCAGAATTAAGTCTAACATACCGGTAACCCACCTTTTCTTCCCTAGATTTACGCTTAGAAGGGAAAGTAACTCTTGTACGCTTCTCCTTCAAGCCACAATTATTAGGATAATACTTTTATTGTATAATTCAACAATTAAATTTTGACCGCAAAGAATAAACAATGTAATTAAAACCTGCTATGCCAATCTAGCACCGTAACAGTCTCTTTCTCGTTCTTTATCACTCTTTATCTCTATAAGATTAAAAATTTATTTTTCTCACCATTTTGCAATTGTCATAATACTGTATACATAATACAATATAATTAAGAAGTAATAATCCCATACATAAGTTCATGCTTCCCCGGAATATACCAAAGTAGGGAAAGGGGTAGGAAAAATGAAGAGCGTAGTTATGGAAATTCGGGATTGGGAATGTTTAACGTACTGCCAGACCCAGGAGAATTGTGCTGTAGCATGTAGTTTAGAACCTCCTGTCAAAGAAGAAAAATAAACAAAAACAAAAAGACCGCCCGGCGGTCTTTTTGTTTTTGCATTTTTACTATTTGGTAGAAGGAGTTATTCTCCGTCCTATTTCCATCAATTCATTTATAAAGCCGGACACAGGCCTGCCGGCAGCTATATCCCGGGCAATATCCCTCAGGCGGGTAACCGTGTCTGCATCGGCTGTAACATAAACCGTCTGGATATTTGGTACCTCATTTTTCACCACATTTGTGATGTCATTTTTCATTTGATTACTTAGCTGTCCCTTGACATTGGCATGTAAATCTACCCCAACCCAGGCTTGGGTGCCAGAGATAACTACTGTAGCAGAGTTGATGTTCTTCATGTCGGCAATTTTTCTGGCCAGCATATCGGCTTTGGCATTTTCGTCAGCCTGCTGGGGTGCAGTTTGTGGTGCAGGAGCAGGGGCTGGAGCTGGTGCAGGCGGGGTCGGGGCCGGCCTTCGCTGCGGAGCACAGGCTGACGCAGTTATGATAGTAAACAGTAAAGTGAACACCAAAAATAGTACTACCCATTTCCTGTTAATCAGTTGCATATCATCACTCCTAATTATTTTATTTGATGTTTTCTTTAGTTTTCGCAAAGAGCAACAAATTATGTAACTCCGAAGGAATACCATAATTAAACAGAATTTTACCAAGAATTAAAGGAAAATATCTCAATGAGCAAGAATATGTTTAAAGAGCAATCTATCACTGTATTTGCATCACGTTTTACTAACAGCCGGAGGAGCGAAAACGCTTATGACAAAAAAAGGTAAATTCATAGTACTGGAAGGCGTAGACGGGTCAGGCATTACTACCCAAACCAGCCTCTTAAGGACCTGGCTAGAGGAAAACGAAGCTATCTACGGCCGGACTTTTTTTACAAAAGAACCAACAGATGGCCCTGCAGGCGGACAGATTCGCCTGGCTCTGGCCAAAAGGCTTAAGCCTTTGGATGAAAGAATGATGGCCCTCCTCTTTGCTGCGGACCGTATGGATCATCTTTACTGCACGGGAGAAAATGAACAGAACAGCGGAATTGTCGCCAAACTGGAAAAGGGAATAAACGTCATTTCAGACCGCTATTACCTGTCTTCTTTTGCCTACCAGTCTCTGCAGGTAGACCTGGCCTGGCTGCGCCAGATCAATGCCTACTGTATCAAACCAGACCTCACAATCCTCTTGCAACTGCCCATCAGTGAATCTATAGAACGGAGAAGCCGGGCCCGTTTTCACGAAGAACTCTATGAAAGAGAAGATTATCTTATACAAATCAGCCGGAACTACCTGGAAATTGCGGGGAAACTGCAGGCAGAAGGCGAAAATATCTTGATTGTGAATGCCTTAAGGGATAAAAAGGATGTCTTCGCCGAAATACAGGAAGCGATAAAAAAACTATTTACATAGAACATGCTACATGACTTAACTTCTAACCTCTAAAGCTCGCAGTTCGTAGTTGGCAGTTCGCAGTGAGACTGCGTCCCAAACACCTAATTTAAGAAAGTTATGCTTTCTTAAAATACGAAAAAAGCCTGGACTTGTGTATCCAGGCTTCAATTGTTATTAACATTGAAATACATCTTTTAAAATATCATTGCCCTCATACAGGCCATTCCCAATCACGACGGTATCGACGTATTGTAGAACCTGGGCAACCTGCCGGGCCTCTCTGATTCCTCCGCCATATACTAAATGAATCTTCCTGCGTCTCTGGCTTACAGCCTTAAGCAGTTCTACATCACCAAAAATGCCGCTATACTCGAGATAAAAAACAGGCAGGTTTAGGATATTTTCTGCGTAGGTAAGATAGGCTATAACTTCCTCCGCCTTTGGCACAGAGGCTGAAGTTAACCGGGCTACAGCTGAGTCGGGGTTACAGACTACATAGCCCTCTACCGCCACCCTCGACCAGTCAATGAGATGCCCAAAAGATTTTAAAGCCCTTAAATGGGCGTCTCTCATCCATTCCAGCTTTCCGGCATTCAGCACCAGAGGAATAAAGTAGTAATCGGCGTCCGGCGTGATACTTTCCAAAGAAGACACCTCCTGCAGCAAAGGCCCCCGGTAACCCGCCTCTTTGATTTGTTTTATGAGCTGCGAAGTATTAGTATAAGTTATACCCTGTGTCCCCCCCACTACGATAGCATCGAGCACCGGGCTCTTTACGAGTCTGTGGAGTTTCGTATTTTCCATTGTTTTTTCAGGATCCAATTTGGCCAAAATTTTCCATTTAGACCAAGCAAAAGCCTTCGGCATAAATCCTCCATATTATTTAAAATCTCTCTATCACTTTTTTATACTAACACATTATATTTTCGTGAAAAACTCGCCTTCCCTAAAAATCTGCTGATGAGAGCGAATACTAAAGAAAATATAGCAAAAGAAAGGAAGTAGACGCAAGCCCAGCTTGCGTCTACTTCCTTTCTTCTATGGTCACACTCATGTAAGCCGTTTTACCATTCCGGTGAATAAGGACAATCACCTTCTCGCCTATTTTGGCTTCCTTCACCGCCTGCTGGAGGTCTTCCGGTTTGGAGATGTGTTTCCCGCTAAACTCCAGGATAATATCCCCTCTCATAAGGCCAGCTTTCTCAGCAGGTGAACCCTCCTGCACAGCGCTGATTAAGACACCGTCTACTTTCTTCAACCCAAAATATTTAGCGATTTCCTCAGTAACGGGCTGCATGTATACTCCTAACCAGGGCCGCACTACCTTGCCCTTTTCCAGGAGCTGGTCCAGCACTTGCTGTACAGTAGAACTGGGGATGGCGAAGCCGATACCCTGAGCATTAGCATTAATGGCTGTATTAATCCCCACCACTTCGCCGTTTAGGTTTAAGAGGGGGCCTCCACTGTTACCCGGGTTAATGGAGGCATCGGTTTGGATAAGATCCTTAAACTCCCTCCCATCTATGTTAACGGGCCTGCCTTTGGCACTGATCACACCTACGGTCACTGTATGATCAAGTCCATAAGGGTTACCAATGGCAATGACCCAGTTGCCTACTTTCATTTTATTCACATCACCAAATTTAAGGATGGGCAGGTCGTTTCCCGCTTCAATTTTGACCACAGCCAGGTCAAGTTCAGGATCGGCCCCTACAATTTTTCCAGGATAGGGTTCCTGGCGACTGGTTAAGTACACTTTTATTTCCTCTGCCCCTTCTACCACGTGGTTATTGGTAAGGATGTAGCCATCCTTGGAGATGATGAAGCCGGAGCCAAGCCCGCTCCTCACCTGGGATTGGGGCTGGGGATTAACCCTGAAATTGTAGCCAAAAAACTCCCGGAAAAAAGGATCATCGAAAAAGGGGTCAACAGAGCGGCTCCTGCTCTTGGCATAAGTCTCGATTTTCACCACCGCGGGTCCGGTTTTTTCTACAATCTGCTGAATGGTATCAGGACTGAAAAAGGAAGCCGCTGTAGAAGCCTCTGAAGGAGTATCCTCAGCCAGGGCAGGCCGGACGCTGCTCCAGGGTACATCATAGCCTTTGACCGTCAGCCATACACCGGCGGTAAAGATACCTCCCAGGAAAACAAGGAGTGTGTAAACTACAAGTAACTTGTTTACTCTCATGTGATTCATCTGATCTCTGCCTCCTTTAACCTAATCTTACTTGTTTGCCTTTACAAGGTTAAGGATACAGACAAAACCTTAAAATAACCTGAGAAAAACAAAGCCATTTACATAAACTTCGTTTTCAATGGGACACTGTTGGGAATTTATAATCCCAACAAATGGGAAAAGAAATTTTAAATATACTCCCCTGTCCTACCTTACTCTCCACACTTATTTCAGCCCCGTGTTCTGCAGCAATCCAGCGGGCAATGGCTAAACCCAAACCTGTACCCCCGCCGGAACGGGCTTTGCCGGCACGGTAAAACCGGTCAAAGATATGGGGTAAATCTTCTGGGGGTATACCCGGTCCCTCATCGGCAAATAAGATTTCAACCTTATCTCCCTGCCCTTTTACGATAAAACTAACACTCTTCCCGGGCGGGGTATATTTAAAAGCATTATCCAAAAAGATGAAAAGCAGTTGTTTGAAATAATCTCCATCGGCTTTCAGGACCATACCCCTGGCTTCTTCAATCTCTACCCGGAAATGGTGGTTTTCGGCCAGGAAACGGGCCTGGCGGGTTACCTCTTCCAGCAAAGGCAGTAATTCCATTTCCTGCAAATTTAAACTCAAGCCCGTATCGGCCCTGGCCAGAGTCAGGAGGTCTTTCACCAGGCGAGAAAGTCTTTTGGTCTCGGAAGATATATCCTGTAGTGCTTCTTTTTGTAACTCCGGACCTTCGTGGGACAGCTGGAGGAGAAAATCAACATTCCCCTGGATAGAGGTAAGGGGGGTTCTTAATTCATGGGAAGCATCAGCCACAAATCTTTTCTGGCTCTGGAGAGATTCCTCCAAAAGACGGTAAGCCTCCTCCAAATTCTCCAGCATTTGATTAAAGGTGAAAGCCAGTTCCCCCAGCTCGTCCCTGGGTCCCACATATTTCACTCTGCTGTGGAAAGCCCTGTGTTCTCCAATAGCCCTGGCTTCCCGGGTGAGATGGCCGATGGGGCTTAAAGCCTTCCCGGACATAAACCAGCCTAAAGCCAGGGCCAAAAGCACAGAAGTGAACCCGCCAAAGACCAGAATACTTCTCAAACGGCCTAAAGCCAGTGTCAGTGACTGCAGGGGCCGGGCCACCTGTAAAAAGCCAACTATTTCCCTGTCCACAATCAGCGGCTTGAGAATCATTTTAAATTTTTCTTCTCCTACGCTGAAGGTTTGGAAAGCAGTTCCCTTTTTCAGCATTTCCTGTACGGCTTTTTCATCCACAGGCAGGGAATAATTCCCCAGATTTTTGGAACGTACGGCGATTTCCCCCTTGAGGGCCACTACCTGGAGATAAACATCAGGGGCCGCAAAGACCTCCACATCGGGCAGGACCACCTGTCTCAGAAAGAAAGGCAATGTGCCTACAACTTTTGTTGATTTGACAACCTCATTGGCTTTCGCCTCCAGATAACGGTCGATTTCCGCCGTTAAAGACCGCTCCAGTAAAAAATAGACGGCACTCCCCAACACAACCAGTACAGCCAGTAAAATGCCCGTATACCAGAGGGTCAAGCGCCAGCGAATGGGCATAGTGTTTCCTCCTACTCTTTTAAGACGTATCCCACGCCTCTTACCGTATGGATCAGGCGGGGCTCCCCTGCCTCTTCCAGCTTGTGCCGGAGATAGCCGATATACACTTCCAGGACGTTGGATTCGCCTTCATAATCCAAACCCCACACCGTATCCATCAATTTTTCTCTTGTTAAGACCTGGCGGGGATGGGTAATAAACAGGGATAAAAGATCAAATTCTTTAGCCGAAAGCGTGATGGGACGCTTGTCACGCCAGACCTGGCGCGTAGCCATATTTACTTTTAAATCCTTGAATTCCAACACAGCCTCCTCGTTAGCACGATATCTGCGTAAAAGGACCCGCACCCGTGCTAACAGTTCCTCCAGGGCAAAGGGCTTAACCAGGTAATCATCGGCCCCGCAGTCCAGGCCTTTCACCCGGTCCCTTACTTCATCCTTAGCGGTCAACATCAGGATGGGTATATTAATAACCTCCTTTAGGCGCTGGCATAACTCGTAACCGTCCATCTCAGGAAGCATTATGTCCAGGATAATGACGTGGGGTTTTTCTTTAAGGATTACATCCCAGCCCTGTATTCCATCTTCTGCTGCAGCAACATCATATCCCGCATATTTCAGACTGCGCATGAGCATAGCCCTTATTTTGGGATCATCATCTACGACCACAATTTTTTTGGTCTCCATCTCCTGCAATTACCTCCTCTCCCGGCTAAAGACCTTTATATCAGCCCTATTCTACCATATGGAATTTTGCAATTACCAGTCCTCCACTCTGCCATAGTTCCTTACACCTTCGCACATATGACCATGGTATTTTCTTTGAACAGCAATTGTTAATTATTTGAGGTGCCAGGCACCTCAACTCAACTTAGCTGCGAGTTAGAATATAGTTTTCCGGTTATACTAAAATATGGACTGGGCCGAAAGAACATCGCCTGTAACATAGGGCGGCACGGGCTCAGTAATAATGATCTGGCCGCGGCGCGGTTTGATGGGTATATCTAACCCCACCATCCTGCCGATCTGGGGAGCCCAGGCCCCTGCAGCGTTGATGACTACGGGTGCATGAATAGGACCTTGGGTAGTCTCCACTCCCTCTACCCGGTCTCCTTTGACAATAATGCCTGTAACTTCTGTCTCCAGCAGGATTTCCGCTCCTAATTTTGCTGCGGCCCGGGCAAAGCCCAGGTTCAAGCGGATGGAATTCACATGGGCATCCTGGGGGCTGTAGGTGGAGCCCACTAAATGCTCAGCCAAACCTCTCTGTAATTTGGCGGCATCCTTTCTCTCCAAAATCTCCACCTGAAGCCCAGTTTGTTTTTGCCGGGCTACGAAGCCCTCTATGACCCTTAGCTCTGCCTCTCATTCAATCAGTATCATCCCACCCCGGTTGTGGTATTCGATATCATATTCCAGTTCCTGGGCCAGAGTCTTATACATTTCCGCACTGGCTAAGGCCAGTTTCAGGTGGATTCCGGGGTTGCATAATGTACTGTACTAAAAGGGGGATATCCTCTTTTTTCTTACGTAAGGGAGAAATATGGATATGAAAAGCCAAAGCCCCAAGGCAATGCTTGAGGCTTGACATCATCCTTATTGATTTTGTGGCGTAGGCCTTTCCTTAGCCTCTTCCCGGGAAAGCTGGGGCTCCGGAACACCTAAAGCCTCGGCCACTTTCGCATAGGCTTCCTGGGCCAGGTCGATGGATTTGCTTAAAGTACTGAGGGCCTTTTGGGGGTTATGGAAGCCCATGTCATTTGCGGCACTGACCCAATCCCAGTACCACTGGGCTTCTCTTTGCAGGGCCATAGCCTGCTGAAGCTTGGCCTGATCGGCACGGGAATTATTCTTTGCTGCCACTAAAGCCTTGACAACCTTAGCATTGGCCCAGCCCGCCCTGTCCAAAGCCTCTTTCACCCGGTCCTGAGTATAAAAGACCCGGGCTTTCAGTTCTTCCACACCCCTGCGGTGGCAGACGGTACAGGCCTCTTCCATATGTTTTAAGGGTGAAGTCATCCAGTGGGAGGTATATTTGACATTACCCTCCACGATAAAGGGCATATGGCAATCGGCACAGGAAAGACCCGCTGTCTGGTGGACGCCGCCCATAGACATCTCATAATCAGGATGCTGGGCCTTCACCATGGCGTTACCTGTATCGGCATGGGTCCAATCACTAAAACCGATTTCCTGGTAGTAGGCATAGACCTGCTCCGGGTCAGTTCCTTTATCCCAGGGGAATCTCAGTTTTTTCGTATCCTTTTCAAAATA
>JAIHAN010000010.1 GCA_020054815.1 Peptococcaceae bacterium
TGGTCTATACGCTCCTGTAAGTCCGGGAACTGCGGCTCCAGTCCTTTGATAAGCCTTTTGGCAATTTCCCTGAGAAAAACACCGGTTTTGCAGGCGGGATCAAGAAAGGTGGTATCGGGGTTTTGAAAGAGTTCCTGCGGCAACATATCAAGCATAGCGTTTACTACGTCCGGCGGAGTAAAAACCTCATCGTTTGAGAGATTTGCAAGGCAGCACAGCACGTCCGGATTGTATACATTATTAAATAATCCTGTATCAGCCATTTTCCTGTATCCTCCTATAATGTGATATGCATTTCTTCAGGAACACTCCTTCATCCGAGGGTGCCTCTCTTATATCCTCATCGAGCATGAGTGATATTTGCTCAGGCTCGTCTTTTTTCTTTTTACGTTTAGGCCTTTCCTCTTCAGCAGCCAGCAGTTCGGCAAAGGTATAATCGCTGCGCTGCATCAGAGCATCATTAAACGGAAAAGTCCATTCGGAAAAAACAATAGGTTCATTCGTATCCTTTCCATTTTCATCAACACATTTGAGCGTCAGCGCATTGCCGCATACGATGTTACGGGAAAGAATAAACTTGGCGGCCTCGCGGGTGTCATCATTGCACTCTTTTTTACATATAGCCTTATATTCCTTATCCCACATTTCAAATAGCCGCTGCCTACATTCAATGCAGTTGTCGATCAGTAAATCCACTCCATATAAGCTGCCCAGCGCCAGAAGTGAATTGCGCTCCCAATCATAAGGGCTTTTTTTATATTTTTTCCTCACAACAGCCAGCTTCCTTGAAAGTATTTCTGCAAGGAAATTTCCATTACCGCAGGCAGGCTCCAAAAATCGTGAGTCAATTCTTTCAGTTTCCTGTTTCACCAAGTCGCACATGGCTTTAACCTCGCGTTCGGCTGTAAAAACCTCGCCATGCTCAGCTACGCGCTTCTTGGATTTTACTTGTTTCGGCATTTTTTCATCTGCTCCTCGTCCGGAACAAACTCCAAAATATCATTAGGTGTACAGCACATTGCCAAACAAATGCTTTCCACTTTATCTAACGCTATATATTGGCCTGTTCTAATTTTCGTGATTATATTTGCTGATATGTTTGCTCTACGCATAAGTTCAGCATTAGATATATTTCTATCAATCATTAAGTGTTGCAACTTCTTATAACTTACAGCCATAAGTTATACCTCCAATTAAGAGCTGTTATGCAAAGGATATCACATTTCTGTTAAATTTTCAATAAATGCATGAATAAGTTTTAATCCGAAAGCATTTACAACGTCACACACATACCCGGCATGGTAGTGAGTTTAATTTTTATTCCTTGTTTTCTACTTCCTTCGCCTTCTTCCGAGCATAGCTCGCTCGCCTGTTTCTGCGATTACGCTCGGCCTGGCAGTCCCAGTTATTACAATATAGCTGGCGGCTTGAATGCCGCACAAAGTATTTGCCGCAGGCAAGGCAGGACAGTATGGAGCCTTGAGATTCAAAATAGTTAAGGTCTTCATCCACCGGCGGCGCAACGTCAGCTACCATTCTGGAAAAGGTGTACCAGCAAATATCGAATACCGATTGAATGTCGGCGCCGTACATTACTTTCCCGGTTTTCTTATCCAATTTCAGCCTCATACGGAAGTCCGGGAACATATCTATCACTTGGGATATGTGTTCATTGTAATTCTCAAGTATTCGGGCCTTGTATTCCTCGTCGTCCTCGTATTGTCGGTATCTTTCAAGAAAAGCGAGGCTGTCGCAAAGCCTGCCTTCATAATAAAAATTCCTTGCGCAATCAATCTCTCCGTAGTATTTAACCCTTCTCAAGGCAAAGTAAAGCTCAAATACAGTACCCAGACTGCATAAATCCTTTATGAATTGATTTACATAGAATGCGGCATCTTTCTGAATCAAATCCATGTATGTTATATGCGCAAACTTCTCGCTATCCAGCATTTCATAAAGACTGTCTATGTTGTAGGGGTGAATATTGTTTCTGCACCAATCCCAGACGGCATCTGTAATCGAAACAGTGCTGTCCGGGTTATTTATTTTTCCGTAAAGATTGCACAGGCTGACCAATAGCTCCTGTCCGGTAAGCGAATAATCAGTACCGCTTTCCGGAGCATGGCCCCCTGTGAAGATAGGTTTAATTATTTCGCCGTCATCGTCATAGTCCGGAACATACTCGGGAAATCGCACAGCCCTATATATCATCTCGCCAACGCCGCCAATTTCAACAAAGCCGAGGTTTTCTACCGGCAGTTTTTTCATGGCAATCATCCTTTGAATGTAATCGTTATTGTAAGCGATGAAAATTTAACATCACTTACATTGTATTATACAATGGCATTGAATACAAGAACAAATTGTAAAACCACTTAATTTCCGGATCCTTGACAACTGAATAGTCCGCCCGCAAGAGATACTTTTGCAGCGTAGCCGCCACGATGGTGAAAGCCGGAGCGCTTCTGCTGCAATCGGATACGGGGAGACCACGAGCAGGTGGCTGCCTTAGGAACGGTAGCGAATGGTGGATGTGGAAACCGAAACAACTATCAAGATAAGGAGGAAAGAGTATATGGAAAAGACGACCATGAGTGTGCAGGAACTGTCGGCGCAGATGGGCATTAGCCTGCCGAAGGCCTACGAACTTGTAAAAAAGCCGGGATTTCCAGTCATACGGGTTGGTACGAGAATCCTGATTCCTGTTGAAGCCTTTAAGGAGTGGCTGGTCATAAACTCGGCGCACGAATAATGGCAGCACAAAAAGCAGCGGAGAGGAGGTGGACAAGACGGCAAACGCAATGCAGGAACTGATGGATATGAAGATATGGATGCTGTGGCGATGGGCAACGGATAAAAATGGCAAACCGACGAAGAAACCTTTTGCGGCTGGAGGCGGCCCAACCGGAACAGATGACAAATGGTCTCATACATGGGTCACATACAATGAGGCAGTAAAAGCAAAGGAGCATAATCCTGTTGCCGCCGGTATCGGTTTTAAGATACCGAAAGGCTATTACTTCATAGACATCGACCATAAAGCGATTACAGATCCGCTTGTGCAGACGATTTTAGCAAGGCATGACTCTTATGCAGAATACTCGGTCAGCGGCACAGGCATACATCAATATGGCAAATGCGACTTTACACAAATCCCTACCTACATTGATAAAAACGGGAATTTAAAACTCGATCGGCAGTTCTATACGAAAAATCCCCATAACAATTTGGAACTGTATATCGGCGGCATTACAAACCGCTTTGCCGCTTTTACCGGCAATATCATTAATGATAAGCCTCTGCGCGAATGTACCGCGGCAGTCCTTACGACGCTTGATAAAAATATGCGTCGCAAAGGAAAAGCCAAGTACAGTGCCAAGCGTGACGGCGACCGCGCCGTTTTCGATATTGTCTGCAACTTACGCAAGCAGAAAAACGGAGAGAAATTCAAGAAGCTGTATGACGATGGAGATATCTCCGGATATGGCTCTCACTCCGAGGCTGACGCGGCGCTGTGCGCCATGATTGCATTCCGTACCGGGCCAGATCCCGCTGCTATTGATGAAATCTTCCGCAGTTCTGCCCTCTATCGCGAAAAATGGGAGCGTGACGATTACAGAGAAGCCACAATCAATGCCGGTATTAATGCCTGTCATGGCACCTTTCATAAATCCAGGATAGAGCATCCATACTTCATCAAATTTCATGAACAGACCGGTGAACCCTATGTCAGCGTTCCGCTCCTTGCAAAGTACGTACGCGAGCATCTCCGCTATGTGCTTGTAAGGGATAACGGAAAGCAGGGCCTTTTGAAATATGTCTACGAAAACGGCTGTTATCGGCTCTATGCCGACAATATGCTGATGGGCATTATCAAGCAGTACATCGCAGATTATGACGAGGAACTTGTGAGAATGGGCATCGTCAGCGAAACTTTACAGCATATCACCACTGACCTTAATTATGTTAGCCAGGATGAATTGAACGCCGATGAGGATTTAATCAACTTCAGAAATGGTCTGCTCCGTATCACCGCAGATAACGCCATTCTTGCACCACACTCCCCGGATATCCTCTCCACCATTCAGATTCCGTGCAACTGGTCGGGAAGGGAAACGCCTACGCCGGTCTTCGACAGGTATATGCACACCCTCACGGACGGAGACAAGGCCATAGAACACCTGCTCCTTGAGTTTATCGGTGTATGCATCTCCAACATCAAGGGATGGAGAATGAAAAAAGCACTTTTCCTTGTCGGCGATGGCGACACCGGCAAATCTCAGCTAAAGAGTCTTGTAGAGCGGTTGCTCGGCAAGGGTAACTTCATAGGAATCGACCTTAAGGAGATTGAAGCGCGTTTCGGCACCGGCGCGATATATGGCACACGCCTTGCCGGTAGCTCGGATATGAGTTTTTTATCCGTAGATGAGTTGAAAACATTTAAGAAAATTACCGGCGGCGACAGCCTATATGCCGAGTTCAAAGGACAGCAGGCCTTTGAGTTCACCTACAACGGGCTGCTCTGGTTTTGCATGAACAGACTTCCCAAGTTTGGCGGCGATGATGGCAAATGGGTCTATGACCGCATCATGGTGGTGCGCTGCCCTAATGTCATTCCAAAGGACAAGCAGGACAAAACACTCCTTGACAAAATGTATGCCGAGCGTGATGGCATCGTCTACAAGGCTGTTATGGCGCTGCAGACGGTTATTGCAAACGGGTACAGCTTTTCCGAGCCGGACAGTGTAAGCCTTGCAAGAGAGCAATATATGTCAGAGAACAATACTGTGATCTCCTTCTATGAGGAATGTATGTGCGAGCGGTCAGAAGGCAAGTTTAATGATTCCGCTACAACGAGCCGCATCTACGATGTTTACAGGGCATGGTGCCATGACAACAATAACGGCTTTGCCAAGACAGCCAAAGAGTTCAGAGAGACATTGGCATCCCATCTCGGCTGCACCTTTAAGGAGATGACCGTTCATACCAATAAAGGCACCTATTATAAAAACCTCACCCTCACTATTGAGGCAAAGGAGCAGTACAAGAAGGCTTATGGTTATGACAGTACGGATTTTCTTTCTTAAAAGTGACAGAAGTGACAGTCGAGTGACAGTTCTCACAGGCAACTGTCACCGCGAAAACGCCCATATATCAAGGGTTTCCAGCCACAAGTGACAGAAGTGACAGTCTTTCAAACTTCTTGGCGGGAAGAATAAAGTTTGGAATTGTACAGAGAACAAGGAAAAGATTATGAGTTGTTGTGAGTATGAAATGAAAAGTTCTGTCACTTTCGTCACTGAAGCTTTAAAAGCCTTGCTGCAAGCCGCTTTCCAGCGTGACAGTTCATCAAAACTACTGTCACTGAACCGTCACTTCTGTCACCGGAAGTATCACTGGAGGGAGGAATAGCTATAGTGATACGTCATGATCAGCGCTCAGCAGTTAGATCTACAGGAAATATCATCAACCACATTCAAACATCTTAATTTTGAGGAGGGCAAAAACATGAATTATCCGCTTATGAAAATGAACAAGGAAGGCACTCTGCTGCGACCGCAGCACACTTATTATTCCGATGAGTATGCCCAAGCCATGTGCGACCTGCATCTTTCCGATGTTGTCATCGAAGATGATAAAGGAAAGTTAAAATTGCGATACCGCCTCCATGCAAAGCATCCTCATACCATTGAAGGGGCTATGGCATATAGCATTCTGTGTCCGAAATGCCACCACCACTTGAAACAGGTAGGAAGATCGCTCAGCTACCATGACCTCGGTCTCTATGCCTGTCCATTCTGCGATAAGATTTAAGGAGGGGAACGCCATGAATTATACTGAAGTCAGAGTATATACCGGTCAGCCGGAATACAGCAGGCACTTCTGGAACGCCATGCGCGGCCAGGAAAGCGATTATTCTGGACTTTCCGAAGGCCGCAGCAGCGAGACGGGTACTTATGTCATGCCAAATGCCACAAATAACAAATATGAAGCAGCCATCATAAACGAGAGCCTGTTCCGTAAAATCGGCACAACCTTTAACGTATATGAAGGCAGTTATCACATCCTTGCAAAGGAATACGATGACCTTGCGCAGTTTGTGCCGGAAGGCGGCGCTATCCCAGTTTTTGACGGACTAAATGATTTCACTCAATACACCGTTGAAAGCCATAAGCTCGCTGCTCTTGTAAAAATGAATTCGGACTTTGTCCGCGATGCCGCATTCGACATTGAAAGCTACCTTGTAAAGCGCCTTGCCAGGAACTTTGCCAAAGCTGAGGACAACGCCTTTATTAGCGGTACCGGCGTACAGATGCCGACAGGTATCTTAAACGGTGCAAACGGCGCTGAGGTTGCCTATGCTGTCGATGAAATTACCTATGATGATATAATCAGCTTGTACTTCTCTGTGAAGCCGGAATACCGCAAAAATGCCGTATGGCTCATGAACGATAAGACAGCCCTTGCCTTGCGTACGTTGAAAGACGAAGCCGGAAACTACCTATGGCGCAGCAGCGATGATACCATCCTTGGCAAAAAGGTATTTGTCTCCGAGTTTATGCCGGATATGGAGTCCGGTTCAAAGCCTATTGCTTTCGGTGATTTCAGCTACTACTGGATCATCTGCAGAAGCCCTGTCAGCGTGAGGGCGCTCTCAGAGAAGTTTGCCCTGCTCGACCAGATAGGTTACCTTGCCTTTGAGTTTATTGACGGAAAACTTATCCGCCAAGAGGCAGTGAAGGTAATTCAGAAGAATACTGGAACCAACGGTTAAGACATATGGTGGAAAGGCACAGTGGAAAATCCTGCTGTGCCTTTTCACCTAAAAAAGCACTTTTCAAGATGAAATACACACCAAGTTTATTTCAATTATTCGCATTTTATCCCGGTTGTTCCCTTAATACCCCGTTTGAATCCGCGTTTTTTCGCGCGAAACCCCACGCCCGTTGCACGATCGAAAGGGTGTAAGGATTTGTTACCCCCTACCCCAATGTCAGAAAGGAGGAGTGCCTTATGGCTGAGAAGACCATCTGCGTTACCGAAAAGGTAATCGGTGATACTCTCTACATTATAGAATCAGCAGTCAGCAGCACTGCCAAAGAAACCGCCTATGACAAGCTGAAACGAATGATACTTAACGGCACAGCAAAGCTTGAATTAAATAAGGCTTCTTAAACAAATAACTTGACTTCTTCGCGGCAGTACGGGAACATAGAGTACCGCTTGAAGACTGTCGGAAAGGAGGTAAACATGAATAGCAGGCAGTCTTATACTGCTGTGAAGAATAACGATAAAATAACCGCTCTGTATTGCCGTCTTTCACGAGATGACGAGCTGCAGGGTGATTCTAACAGCATTAAAAATCAGAAGACCATTTTACAGAAGTACGCTGATGACAACGGTTTTACAAACACTGAGTTCTTTGTGGATGATGGCTATAGCGGTACGAACTTCGACCGCCCGGATTGGCAGCGCCTTATCTCCCTAGTGGAAGAAGGCAGGATTGGCACCATCATTGTCAAGGACATGAGCCGTCTCGGAAGAGATTATCTAAAGGTCGGCTATTATACCGAAGTGCTCTTTCCCGGCTCCGACATTCGCTTCATAGCAATAAACAATAATGTTGACAGTGCCAACCAGCAGGACAGCGATTTTACACCGTTTCTTAATATCATCAACGAATGGTATGCCAAAGATACGAGCAAGAAGATACGCGCAGTTTTCAAGTCGAAAGGGGAGTCCGGCAAACCGCTCTGCACCAATCCGCCTTACGGCTATATCAAAGACCCGGAAGACAAGACACGCTGGATAGTCGATGAAGAAGCCGCCAAAGTTGTGCGTGAGGCGTTCCGCTTGTGTATGCAAGGGTATGGCCCTTCGCAGATAGCCAAGGAATTTACAAGGCGCAGAATTATGAATCCAACGGCTCACGCCAGGAAAAACGGAATCAATATTCCGGACAACAGAGGCCATGACGATGATTATGTCTGGCGAGGCAGCACAATAGTTCATATGCTTTCAAGGCAGGAGTATTTGGGACATACGGTTAATTTCAAAACTTACCGCAAGTCCTATAAGCAGAAAAAGCAGATGAAAAATGACCCGTCGGAGTGGATGATCTTCAAGAATACCCACGAAGCAATTATTGAGGAATCCGTATTCGAAGTAGTGCAGAGAATCAGGGATGGCAGACGCAGGCTCACACCGATGGGTGAAATGCCGCTTCTCTCCGGCATGATGTTCTGTGCGGATTGCGGAAACAAGCTGTATCAGGTGCGTGGGCGAGGTTGGAAACATGAAAAAGAGTATTTTGTATGCGCTACCTACCGCAAGATAAAAGGCGGCTGCAGTTCACACCAGATACGCAATGCGGTCGTTGAGGAACTGCTCCTTGACGGCATCCGCCGCGTAACGGCTTTTGCCAGAGACTGTGAGGAAGAATTCGTGGAGATGGTAACTAAGAAAACAAGGTCAGAGCTTGACAAAAGTATGCGTGACAGCAGACGCGAATTGGAACAGGCACAGGCCCGCATCGCCAAGCTGGACGAGATTATTCAAAGACTCTATGAAGATAACATAGAGGGCAAGATATCCGATGAGCGTTTTGCAAAAATGACCGCAAACTATGAAGCCGAGCAGCAGACTCTTGAGAAGCGAGTAACGGAACTGAAATCCATTATGACAGAGGAAAAAGAAAGCGCTCTCAATGTCGACCACTTCCTCACTCTGGTTAGAAAGTATACGGACATAAAGGAACTCACAGCCGAGATTATCCGTGAATTCGTTGAAAAAATCTATGTTTACAAGGCAGAGCGCATTGATGGCAGACGGGTACAACGTATCAAAATTGTATGGAACTGCATTGGCGAGTTTGAGCCACCGGTTTCTACATCCACCACAAAGAATGAAAAATCGGCATAGCCGGTAAATACATACCAAACTATGCCGATATTTTTCCGGGATTGAAAATCCCTAAGACGCACCCTCAAACCGGTCTCTATTTTATAAAAGTATTTAAAACCCAATTAACCAATGCCGCTAAAATGCTGATGCTTACGATTAAGAATATCCAATCGTTCCTTTTTTGTTTGTCCATCTCATGTACCTCCCGGTATTAAGCATAGCAGGTCAGAGTAATAATCACAAGTCAAACAAAAAAGTTGGCGAGGTAATCACCACCCCACAACTTTTGTAAGTTTTAACTAAAGCCTTCTCGCCCCTTCTGCGGCCAGCTCCGATCTTTCACATTCTTCATCATTTAAGGTGACCTGATAACAGAGACTGCTTCCTTTCATTTTTTCCGAGGCATAGCATAAACCATTGCTCCGGGCATCCAAAAAAGGATGGTCACTCTGTTCAGGATCACCCAGGAGAACAATCTTAGTACCATTACCCGCCCGGGTAATTAATCCTTTGACCTGTTTGGGTGTCAAGTTCTGGGCTTCATCGACTATCACGTACATTTTCACAAGGGAACGACCCCTCATGAAACCTAAAGCTTCTGTCGTGACAATCTTTCTCTCAAAGAGTTCTTCAACTTTATCTGCCAATTCCTTTTCGTTAACATACCGCATCTCTTCATCGTTATCAATCAGTATTTCTAGATTATCTCTAACGGGGCGCATCAAGGGATCGATCTTCGCCTGTTCATCACCGGGTAAAAAGCCAATCTGTTCATCCATGGTGATACTGGGCCGTAAGACCAGAATACGCCTGTACCATTTATCTTTCCCCATTTGGCGATGGAGACCGGCTGCCAGGGCCAGCAGCGTTTTACCGGTGCCTGCGGCCCCTTTGGCAATAACCAGGGGAGCTTCATGGGGAGGACTCAGTAAGGCCTCCAGCAGGAATTTCTGCCCTACGCTTTTGGGTGCTATACCAAAAGGCCTTATCCCACTATATCTTAAGGGTACAATTTCTTTCCCGTTAAATTTACCCAGAGCGGACTGTTTGGGATTTTGCGAGGAACGGAGAAGGACAAATTCGTTGGTTACAAAACGAGGGGTAAACACTCCTCCCCATTCTTTTATGAGCCGCACCTCTTCTTCCTTTATAGGAGTTTTGTCTTGATAAAATCTGTCTAATAATTCCCCCTCCACGTAAACTTCCTGCCTGCCCTTATACTGGTCATCATAGGAGGGAACGTGATCATTACGGTAATCCTGGGCTTCTACCTCCAGGATATCCGCCTTAATACGTTCAAATATATCCTTGGTAACAAGAAAGACCTTTTCACCTTCCCCGGCCAATCCCTTACAAACCTGGATGATACGGTTATCCGGACTTTTAGGATCCCAGCTTGGTGGCAATGGCACGGTGAGATGATTCATTTCTACTTTCAGTAAACCGCCGTTTTCTAAATAAACACCTTCATGGAGTTTCCCTTTTTCCCTGAGCTTATCAAGCATCCGTCCCACTAAACGGGCATTGGCTCCTAATTCACCACTCTCGTGTTTAAACTTATCCAGCTCTTCCAAAACTACTTCAGGAATTACTACCTTATTGTCACCGAACACCTGAAAAGCATTAGGAGCGTGCAAAAGCACATTGGTGTCAAGCACGTATGTCTTTCTCAAGATGACTCCTCCTTAGTCTCCGGATACCTAATAGACTTAATAAACTTTCCTCCTGGTTCTTTGGGTTACTATATTCTATGTTCCGCAGAGGTAACTTGTCTTCCTTCCCGTGAAATTATTTTAATGTAAAAAAGCATTTAACAACTTATGAACAACAAATGAATACTTATTAACTTTCCAACAAAAAAACTGCTGCTTTTTGCGCTGCAGCAGTTTGTGATGTAACCTTATTGCCATTTACCCAGGGACTTTTCTAAGTAGATAACCCCCTGATACATGAGGGCCGCTTCGATAGCTAAAATCATAACGCTGGTCATAACCAGATCAAGGTTAAAAACCTGCCCCCCGTACACAATCAAGTAGCCCAAACCGGCCCTAGACACCAGGAATTCTCCTACGATAACCCCTACCCAGGAAAGCCCCACGTTGATTTTTAGTGCTGACACAATCGTGGGCACGCTGGCAGGTAAAATTACTTTCTGCAGGATTTGCCACTTGGTAGCGCCAAAAGTTCGCAGCAGTTTTATTTTGGCTTCATCTACCTGGACAAAACCGGAATGTACGGAAATAACCGTAACAATAAGGGAAATCAAAAGGGCCATGGCCACAATAGCCGGGGAACCGTTGCCAATCCAAACAATGAGAATGGGCCCAAGGGCTATTTTGGGCAGGGCATTGAGAACAACCAGGTAAGGGTCTAACACTTTGGAAAGAAATTCAGACCACCATAAGATCACAGCCAGAAATGTACCTATAATAGTACCGGAGACAAAACCTATTACTGTTTCTGTGGTTGTAATCCCAATGTGGTGATATAAAAGCCCTTCACTGTGAAGGTTTACTAAGGTAGCCCAGATACGGGAAGGCTGACTGGTAATAAAAGGATCTACCATTTTCCAGCGGGCCGCCAGTTCCCATCCCACAACAAATATTACCAGGATAGCCACCCTGGAAATCACGATTTTCATTTGTTCCAGTTTGACAGCTTGGAGGTAAGCTTGATGCTCGCGAGAAATATGTGGGTTACCGTTGATCATTTTACGTCCAGCTCCTTCCATATCTGATTAAAATAACTCCTGAATTCCGGTGCTTCCCTTCTTTTGATAGGAGACAGTTCATCACAGGAAAGCCGGATTTCGTGAATATTTTTAACCGTAGCCGGACGTTTGGTGAGCACAATAATCCTGTCAGACATGGATATGGCTTCAGCAATATCGTGGGTCACCAGGATACTTGTCTTTTTTTCCTTGTAAATTATACTTCTTACTTCATCAGAAACAGCTAGTCTCGTTTGATAATCCAGTGCTGAAAAAGATTCATCGAGAAGAAGTATTTCCGGGTTAATAGCCAAGGTTCTGATGAGGGCTGCACGCTGGCGCATACCACCTGATAATTGATTAGGGTAATGATGTATAAAGTCTCCTAGCCCATAAGTGGAGAGAAGTTCCTTGGCCTTTTCCCGCGTCTCATCGTTTAACTTATGCTGTACTTCCAGGCCTATCAAGACATTGTTTAGAATATTACGCCAGGGAAAAAGCTGATCTCGCTGCGGCATGTAACCTACGTTGGGATTAGGGCCACTAACCACTTCTCCTTTCACCAGTACAGCACCATTAGATGGTGTGAGAAGACCCGCAATTAAAGAAAGTAATGTCGATTTGCCACAACCACTTGGACCAATAATACTCACAAATTCTCCTTCGTAAACCTGCAAGTTAAGGTCTTTGATGGCTGCGGTTTCACCATCTAAAGTATGGTAATTCATTGTTAAATCTTTCGCTTCAACGATGACCTTTGCTTCCATCATTACCCCCCTCCTGTTTCTTATTTAGTTATTTTTTCACAGCCTCTTCCGCGAATTTGTTTGTCACCAGTTTTTCATAAGGAGCGCGTTTGGAGAGTTCTCCCGCTTCCTGAATAATATCCTGCAGCCGTTCAAAGGCTTCTTTAGTAAAGACAGGGCTCTTGGCCCAGGTATCCTGGTCCCGGTACCGCTTTACAACTGTAGCCAGAATCTTTTCATCGGCATCGGGGAAGGAAGGCTTAATAGCCTTGGCAATCTCCTCCGGGGTGTGGGATTGTACCCAGCGCTGTCCTTTATAAATAGCGTTAGTAAACTTCTGGATTATTTGAGGATTCTTTTCGATATAACTCTTTTTGGCTGAAAAAACGGTATAGGGGATTTCCCCGCCTTCCTTGCCAACAGAAGCAACAACGAAGCCTTTCCCTTCCTTTTCCAGGGTAGCAGCCACAGGTTCAAACAAGGTTACATAATCCCCTGTTCCCCCAGTAAAGGCTCCCGCCATCAGGGCAAACTGGATATTGGTAAGAACGGTCACGTCTTTGCCCGGAATAATCCCTTTATTTTTAAGAACGTACTCCAGTGTCATTTCAGGCACGCCGCCTTTACGGCCGCCGATAATGGTTTTGCCCTTTACCTTATCCCAGGTAAAGTTTGGATCAGGCTGGCGGCCTACCAGGAAAGAACCGTCCTTTTGGGTCAGCTGGGCAAAATTGATGACATAATCGTCTTTACCCTGATTAAAGACGTAAATCGTGGCTTCCGGGCCCATAAAGCCAATATCGGCCTGGCCGGAGAGAACGGCCGTCATCACTTTATCGGCTCCGGCCCCGTTGGTTAGTTCAATTTCCAGACCTTCTTCCTTAAAGAATCCCTGGTTAAGGGCTACATACAGAGGCGCATAGAAAATAGAATGAGTGACTTCATTAAGGCGAATCTTAGTCAATTTCTGCTGGCCACAGCCCAACATACCGGCAACTATCAAACTAAAAACAAGAAGTAAGATTAAGATCAAACTCCACTTCTTCACAGTACTTTCCCTCCTAAAATGAGTGTTCATTGATAGTGGTACAGTTTTTACCCACCTCCGCCGGTATTCCACTATCAGTCATAGATTTGTAACTTAATGTATTCAAAATGATCTTTTTGGTGTATGTACACAATACGGACTTATTATGGATAGCTCTCAAGCCTGGAAAAAAAGGTCTTGTGAATTGAATTGTAAATTTTATGTATACTTGTACATCTCTGTCTATCTCACATTGACAACTGTACTAGCTAATTATATAATAATCCCAACATTCATTATTTTATTGCATAACAGTTTGCCCTGTTCTAACGGAGGTGATAAGGGGGAGGATATTGTAACATCGGGGGGAATACTAAAAATTCTTAATCTTTAGGAGGGTAGAAATAATGAAATTGAGTAAAAAAGTCGCATTAATCCTGGTGTTGGCATTTTTAGTAACCATTGCAGGAGGTTGCGGCGGTTCTAAGCCCGCTCCGGCTCCCGCACCTGCACCAGCCCCGGAAAAACCCAAGGAAATCTTAATAGGTGCCAACTTTGAATTATCTGGTAACGTTGCTACTTTCGGTATCTCAGCGGTAAATGCTATTGAAATGGCTTTTGCCGAAATCAATGCCGGTGGCGGAGTTAACGGAATACCTCTCAAACTGGTAAAAGTCGATAATAAGTCTGATACAGGTGAAGCTACCAACGTTGCTACTAAGCTGATAACCCAGGATAAGGTTGTAGCCCTGTTAGGACCGGTAACCAGCACTAACGTCTTAGGTGCTGTCCCTGTGGCAACCCAGTATAAAGTTCCCTTAATTACTCCCACCGGAACAAACCCCAAGATTACTGTCGATGACAGCGGGAAAACCAGAGAATGGGCCTTCCGTACATGTTTTATTGATCCCTTCCAGGGTTTTGTGGGCGCAAACTTTGCAATAAATACCTTAAAAGCAAAAACAGCCGCTATCTTTATTGAAAAGAACAGTGACTACGCTAAAGGTTTGGCCGAAGTCTTCGAAAAAACCTTTACGGAAAAAGGCGGCAAGATTGTTGCTAAAGAATATTTTGTCACTGAAGACAAGGACTTCCGGGCAACCCTCACCAAGATCAAAGCTGCCAATCCTGATGTCCTCTACGTTCCCTCTTACTATGAACAAGATGGTCTCATTGCCAAGCAGGCCCGGGAATTGGGTTACACCAAACCTATCGTAGGCGCTGATGGCTGGGATTCGGAAAAACTCTTGCAAATCGCCGGTGCCAAGGCCTTACAGGAAGTGTACTTTACCAACCACTATTCTCCTCAGGACACAGACCCCAAGCTGGTTAAGTTCGTAGAAAACTACAAAGCCAAATACGGTTCTGTACCTGATGCTCTGGCTGCCCTGGGATATGACGCAGCTTACATCCTGGCAGATGCTATCAAACGCGCAGGGGCACCCGAACCTGCAAAAATCAAGGACGCCCTGGCCGCAACCAAAGGCTTTGTAGGCGTCACCGGATCTGTTTCCATAGATGATAAGCACAACCCGGTTAAAGGTGCTGTTATCATCACCTTTGATAAGGATGGTAAGCAAATCTTCAAAGAAAAGGTCAATCCCTAATTGACTAATTAAAACTACCCTGGGTTATAAGGGGGGGGTAAATCCCCCCCTCTTCTCCTTTAACCTTCTTGACGGGAGTGGCTTACATGGAAGACTTACTCATTTTTCTGCAACAACTGATTAACGGTATTTCCCTTGGCAGCATCTATGCCCTTATCGCACTGGGCTACACCATGGTTTACGGCATTATCAAACTGATCAATTTCGCCCATGGTGATATTTATATGGTTGGCGCCTACGTAGGTTTCTTTGCTATCACTAAATTAAATATGAGTTTTATCCCGGCTTTGCTTACCTCTATGGTCCTTTGTTCTATCTTAGGGATCATCATAGAACGAATGGCCTATAAACCTCTAAGAAATGCCACGAGAATCGCTGCCCTCATAACAGCTATCGGGGTGTCACTCCTCTTGGAATACGGCGGAATGCTGATTGTAACTCCCCAGCCCCGCGCCTTTCCCGAAGTTTTCCCCCAGACTAAGATAAGTTTCTTCGAAGGCAAAGTTTACATGACAAATCAACAGCTTGTCATCTTTGCGGTTACTCTAATTTTGATGGTGTTACTGCAGTTTATCGTTTATAAAACCAAGACGGGAAAAGCAATGCGGGCTGTTTCTTTTGACAAAGATGCCGCCCTTTTAATGGGTATTAATATCAACAACACGATTTCCGCTACCTTTGCCATTGGTTCTGCCCTGGCCGCTGCCGCCGGTGTTTTGGTAGGTATCTATTATACTTCCATTAGTCCGTTGATGGGTATCATACCCGGTTTAAAGGCTTTTGTGGCCGCCGTCCTGGGAGGTATTGGTATTATTCCCGGGGCAGTTGTCGGTGGTTTCCTCATGGGAATAATTGAAGCCCTGGTGAGCGGTTACGGGGCTTCTACCTGGCGCGATGCCGTGGCCTTTGGTATCTTAATCCTTATCCTCATTATTAAACCCTCCGGAATTTTCGGCGCAAATATTCGGGAGAAAGTGTAGGTGGAAACCATGCAGAAGATCTTAAATAAACGAATTATTTTAACTATTCTTGTCCTGGGCCTTCTCTATGGTTCCATCCAAAACCTTATTGTTCAGGGTAAGCTAAACCCTTATTACGAAATAAACCTGTTATTAATTGGGATTAACATCATGATGGCAGTCAGCTTAAACCTCATCAACGGTTTTACCGGCCAGTTTTCTATCGGACATGCGGGTTTTATGGCCGTAGGTGCCTATACCTCCGCCGTTCTCACCGTAAAACTCCAGCAACCCTTTCCCCTGGCTATCTTAGCCGGTTCACTGGCGGCAGCTCTTATTGGCTTTTTAATCGGCCTTCCAACGCTCCGCCTCAAAGGTGATTACCTGGCCATCGCCACGTTGGGTTTTGGTGAAATTATTAAGGTTGTCTTTGTAAATATTGAATATGTGGGAGGAGCCAGCGGTTTAAGCGGGATCCCCCATATTACAACCTGGAATTGGGTTTTCTTTCTGACAGCATTTACCGTAGTTTTCATTAAGAATTTTATCAATTCTACCCATGGCCGGGCCTGTATCTCCATTCGTGAAGATGAAATTGCCGCCGAAACCATGGGTATTAATACAACCAAATATAAAGTTATGGCCTTTACGATCGGGGCATTTTTTGCCGGTGCTGCCGGAGCCCTCTATGCCCACTACTTTTACATTATCCAGCCCAACACCTTTAACTTCTTAAAATCTATTGACTACCTGGTGATGGTGGTCCTGGGCGGCATGGGAAGTATTACGGGTTCGGTTTTAGCCGCGACTGCACTGACAATTATTTCTGCCCTTTTACAGCGTTTTGCCGAAATCCGTATGGTTATTTATGCCCTTCTCCTTATTGTCATCATGCTCTTTAGACCACAGGGGCTAATGGGTAATAAAGAATTTAGTTTAAGCATCTTGGAGAGACTGGGAAGGGGTGAAAAACATGGCTCTGTTAGCAGTAAATAACCTAACCAAAGTATTTGGCGGTTTAAGTGCTGTCAGCGATTTTAATATAGAGCTTCACCCTGGTGAACTGGTGGGCCTCATTGGTCCTAACGGTGCAGGCAAAACTACCGTGTTTAACTTACTGACCGGTGTCTATGAGCCTACCGAAGGAACCATCCAATTTAACCATGAAAATATTGTGGGCCTAAAACCCTATGAAATAACCCAGCGTGGAATGGCCCGAACCTTCCAAAACATCAGGCTTTTCAGCAACCTCTCTGTCTTGGATAACGTGCGGATTGCCTACCATACCCACGTTAAATACGGGTTGACCTCCGCTGTCATGCGCTTGGGTAACTATTATAAAGAAGAAGAGGAAATGACCAGGAAAGCTATAGAATTCCTGCATATCTTCAATTTAGACCGGAAAAAAGATGAAATTGCCAAAAACCTTCCTTACGGTGAGCAGCGTCGTCTGGAGATTGCCCGTGCCTTAGCTGCCAAACCCAGACTGCTTCTCCTGGATGAACCTGCCGCCGGGATGAATCCCCAGGAAACCCATGAACTCATGAACCTCATTAAATGGATTAGGGACGAATTTAAGCTGACCATTCTGCTCATTGAGCACGATATGTCCTTAGTCATGGGAGCTTGTGAGCGCATTTATGTTTTGGAATACGGGATGATTATCGCCCATGGCACTCCCGAAGAGATTAAGTCTAACCCCCGGGTTATCGAAGCTTATCTTGGAGAGGAGGTGGCCCATGCTTAAAGTCAATAATATTAATGTTTACTATGGTGCAATCCATGCTATTAAGGGCGTTAGCCTGGAAGTTAAAGAAGGAGCTATCGTCACCCTGATTGGCGCCAATGGTGCCGGCAAAAGTACGATTCTTAAAACCATCTCTGGCCTCCTGCGCCCTAAAACAGGCGAAATAGTATATGAAGGTAAAAAACTCAATACCATGGAAGCTCAGGACATTGTACGCTCAGGAGTCTGCCAGGTACCGGAAGGACGCCGGGTATTTGCCAACATGTCGGTACTGGAAAACCTGGAACTTGGCGCCTTTCTCCGTAAGGATAAAGTCCAGATCAAAGAAGACCTGGAGAAGGTCTTTGAAAAGTTTCCCCGTCTCAAAGAAAGAATGACACAATTGGCAGGAACTTTAAGCGGCGGGGAACAGCAGATGCTGGCCATAGGCCGGGCCATGATGTCAAGGCCCCGTTTAATGCTTCTGGATGAACCCTCCATGGGTCTTGCGCCTCTTTTGGTTAAGGAGATTTTCAGTATTATTAAGGAAATCAATCTTTCCGGCACCACTATTCTTCTGGTGGAACAAAATGCCCATATGGCTCTCTCCATCGCTAACTACGCCTATGTCTTAGAAACTGGTAAAATAGTACTGGAAGGCCCTGCTAAAGAACTGGCGGAAAGTGAACAGGTGAAAAAGGCTTACCTTGGTGGGTAAGCAATAGTGTAAATATAGTAATGAAAGGTGGGAATTAAGAATGTTAGTAAAAGAGCGTATGACACCCAACCCCATTACCATCACACCACAAACCACAGTTGCCACTGCCCTGCAGTTGATGCGCGACAACAAAATACGCCGCCTTCCCGTCGTACAGGGAGATAAGCTCATCGGTATTGTCACAGACCGTGATTTACTGGAAGTTAGCCCATCCCCTGCTACCACCCTCAGTGTCTTTGAACTGAATTATCTACTGGCTAAGACTAAAGTCGCCGACATTCTCCCCAAGGATAAAAAGCTAATTGTCATAAGCCCTGATGCCTTTGTAGAAGACGCAGCCTTATTAATGCGCGAAAACAAAATTGGCGGCATCCCTGTTGTGGATGACGGCAAACTGGTGGGCATCATTACCGAAACTAACATTTTTGACACCTTTATTGATATCATGGGCATCAAGCAGGCGGGTTACCGTATTACCATCAAACTGGGCGAAGACCGTCCCGGTGTCCTGGCGGAAATCACCAAAGCCATTGCCTCCTGTGGCGGTAATATTACCCACACTGCCAGCTTTGTGAACGCTTCCGGAAACTCTATTATTGTATTTCGTATTAATCAAGGCGATTTAGAGAGTATCATTTCTGCCATAAATCAACAAGGCTACAGCGTCGTATCCGTTCAGCAAACCAATGCCTGACGCCAAGAGGGCTCCCTCCGGAGCCCTCTTCTCTTTTTTCTGACCATAATTACCAAAAGGTAAAAAGTGCAACCATGCAGAATAAGAAATGATATGTACAAAAGGGGGAATTAATTTGCGAAAAATTTATATACTCATTCTGCTCCTGGCCATTCTTTCTCTTCTCCTAACCGGTTGCGGTAATAACGAAGAAAAGCAAATTGCCGACACGGTAAGAACTTTTTATGATGCCATGAAAAAAGGCGACCTGGATAAAGCCCTCACCTTAACCAAAGGTACGGATCAAGCTTCACCGGAACAGTTACAGGCCGCCAAGGATATTCTGGCCCTGGGCAGCAGTATGGCTAAAGGTATAGACAAAGTAGTCATCAAGCAGGTAAAACTGCTGGACGAGAAAAATGCTCTGGTTCTTGTAGAACTACAGCTAGGAGGTAAAGCAAAAGACACAAAAATGAAAGCCTTCAAGGAAGCCTCAGGCTGGAAAGTGGATATTTCGGGGCAATAATAACGGGAGTTACTTTATAACTTTTCCGGCTCGGGATTATAACCAATACTTACTGCCCGTGCAAAAAGTTAGGGGAAAATACGGCTAGAGGGTCCACCAATCTTAATGCACAATACGAGGTTTGCCGTTTCCTTCCCCTTCTGCCTCCGATATATGCTGGAAGATATTACTAAGCCAGTTAATCGTTTCATGCTCTACCCGTTTGCTCAGGACCATGTCGTTTTCAATCAGGTAATCATAGACCTCAACCCGGTTCTTTTCGGGCAGGTACCTTACAATATCGCAAAGCTCCAGAATTTCCTCCCGGGACAATTCCCTTTTCCCCTTCCTCGTTATTTCATTTATATCTTTTAGTTTCTCTAAGAGTGTCATCTTTCGTACTCCTTTCTGAAATCAGCTTAGGAATAGTGTTGGCCCCTTTACCCTGATTAATGTATGGGGATTAAGAAGTATAACCACCGGTAATTTCGTTGCAAAAAAAGACTCCTTGCTACTTTGCAAGAAGTCCTGGCAGAGGTCCAATATACAATAAATATCAGGCATTGACAAAGGCCTGGGCCAGCCGTCTGATGCCTTCATCGATATCGCTTTCTTTGGCTAAGCTGTAACAAACCCTTAGGCAATTTTCCCCACGCCGGTCAGGGTAGAAAGAGGAACCGGCCACATAAGCCACCTTATGATTAATCACGGCTGGGGCCAGCCTTTTCAAAGTATCCACCTGGTCCTTTAACTGTACCCACACGTAATAACCACCCTCGGGTTCATTCCAGGTGGCCCTGTCCTTAAAATATTTCTGTAAAGCGCTGATAGTCAGGTCTCTTTTTTGTTTTAGCCCGGCACAGGTCATGGCAATCTGCTTTTCTATAAGACCCCGTTTACCTGCTTCATAGGCCAGGAGCTGGCTAAGAGAGGAGGAAGTCTGATCCGAACCCTGCTTGAAGAGAATTAGTGTCTCAATGAGTTTAGGATGAGCGGCAATCCAGCCTAGCCTTACCCCCGGGGAGAAAATTTTCGAAAAGGTTCCTAAATAAATCACCATATTCTCCGTATCCAGGGCCTTGATGGTGGGAATCTCATCTCCGCTGAAGCGCAATTCCCCGTAAGCGTTGTCATCAATGACCGGCACCCGGTATTCATTGGCCAGCTCAATCAATTTCTTTCTCCGCTCCAGACTCATCACCCGGCCTGTGGGATTTTGAAAAGTTGGTATCACATAAATAAATTTGGGTTTTCGGGGTGTGTTTTTTAGGAAATTCTCCAGCTGGTCCACCTGCATCCCGTCCTCGTCGGCAGGAATGGGAACGATCTCCGCTTCATAGGAAACAAAGGTGGTGATGGCTCCCAAATAAGTGGGAGCTTCCATGACAATCAAATCCCCGGGATCCAGAAATACCCGGCAGATCAGGTCCAGCCCCTGCAGGGAACCACTGGTGATTAGAATATTCTCCATGTTTACCTTCATCTGCTGTTCCTGCATTCTCCCCGCCACAAATTCCCGTACATGGGTAAAGCCCGGCACCGGACCATACTGTAAAGCAATGTCTTTTTTATCGGTTAAGACCTGGTGGGCTATCTCTTCTATCTCATCTAAAAACCATCTGGGATCGGGGAACCCCCCTGCAAAAGAAATGATATCAGGCTGCTCGGAAAGTTTGAATAACTCCGCCAGGTCGGAATTTCCGGATTTTTGCACCCTCTTTGCATATAAATGCTCCATAAACTTCTAGCTCCCCTCGCTCATATAATGATTTAATATAGCATAAATCCGGCAGCCTGTAACAAACACACAGACAAGTATACAATATACTTGTCTGTGTGTTATGCACAAATGTCCATCAAGTAAAGTCTCTTTTAAACATATTGGATTTTTCTCCTTCTAATAATTCCTGAATTTCTGCAAAACCTAATTTCTTCAATAAGGCCAAAACATACTCGTTATCAGCGGGAGTCAGACTATCGGCTTCTTCACCGTAGCGGTTAACCAGTTCTCTCCCTTTACCCGGATCTATCAGCACCTGGGGCCCTCCCACACATCCTCCTGCACAGCCCATACCTTCGTAAAAATTAACCTCAATTTTACCCTCCAGGGCATCCTGCAGCATCTTGCGGCATTCTTTAACTCCATCGGCTTGGGCTGAAACAATCTGGATTGGTTTTTCAGGCCTTAACCTTCTCAAGGTATCAGCCACCGCTTTACTGACCCCGCCCGTCCGGGCATAAATCCTGCCGGCCCGGGAAGAATGTTCGCTTTCGTCCTCTTCCATTTCTGCCGGGTTAATCCCTACAGCCTCAAAAATCTGCTTCAATTCTTTAAAAGTAATCACCACATCCACGGCATCTTTGACATCCTCTTCTTTAGCTTCGGCCTTTTTTGCCACGCAGGGACCGATAAATACTACCTTCGCGTCAGGATGAAGCTTTTTTATCCCCCGCCCGCAGGCTACCATAGGCGATACAGAAGGAGAGATATGAGGAATCAGTTTAGTGTAAACCTTTTTCACCATACCTACCCACATTGGGCAGCAGCAGCTTGTGAGAACAAAATCTCCCTCTTTATGAACATGAGTATCAAACTCCAGTGCTTCTTTTAGCGTAAGTATATCGGCAAAAAGAGCCACTTCCACCATGCCGTAAAACCCTAAATGCTTTAGCGCAGCCCGCAGTTTCCCTGGTGTCACATCAGGACCAAACTGTCCAAAAAATGCCGGAGCTACAATGGCATAAACCGGTACACTGCGGTCTTTTAAAACTTCGATCAAAGGAATGAATTCCTTTCTGTCTACCAAATGCTTATAATCGCAGGCTTCAATACAGGCGCCGCAGCTCTCACAATAATCATGTTTGATAATGACATTGCCCTGTTCATCCCTTTCAATGGCATGAAAAAGGCAAGCTACCTCACACTTCCTTTTCTCACATCCCGCATCACCCCTGCAATCTTTAACCTTGAAAACCACTTTGTCCGGGTCTCCCCTGCCGGTAGCATAGTCAACATAACGGTTGATGTCATCATCACCCAGGCTCTTTAATTTTTCTACATCTTCAGCCAGTTTCCCATCATAGGCCGATTTAACCAAATCTTTAAAGATTTGTTCGTAAGTTAGAGTTGTCACGCTAACCCTCCACTCAGCTTGTATTATCCAATATTATGCCTCACGGCGAAAAATATAATGTGATAAAGAAACTTTTACGTTATAATGAAAAGTTTATCCTGAGGAAGATTAAGATAAACCGTACTCCCCGGATCAAGTAGTGCCCCTTCCTGCTTGGGAATTCTTGCTACGAGATGTAAATCCTGTACATCAGGAAAATTAAAGTAATAGGTATAATTAGTTACTTCCTCTACTACCTGGCTGACGGTGGCTGAAAACGTATTTGCGCTGGATGAGGCCGTAATCCGTAAGAATTCAGAACGTATGCCCAGGATAACAGGTTGGTTCATTGTGATTTTTTTGTTATCGGGTATTAGTGCTTTTACCTCACTGTCCAAACCCTTAACCTGTACGCATACTTCATTCCCCTCTTGGCAGGTCACAACCCCCTGCAGGAAGTTCTCTACCCCCAGCAGTTTAGCTGCTTCTAACGTTGCTGGCCCCTCAACTACATCTTGTTTGTCCCCAAACTGCAGAAGTTTTCCTCCCCCGTACACTGCCATTTTGGAACAAAGACTGTAGGCTTCGGCAACGTTATGGGTAACGAAAAGTATACTGCCTCTGTAATAATTGTGGAGCTCATACAGTTCATACAGAAGCTGCTCCTTGACCTGGGTATCCAGGGCGGAAAAAGGCTCATCCAATAGCAGCAGCTCCGGTTCGGGAGCCAAAGCACGAGCCAGGGCTACCCGCTGCTGCTGCCCCCCCGATAACTGATGAGGATAACGCCCTTCCAGCCCCTGCAGCTTCATTTTCTGCAGGAGAATAGTCACCTTATCCTTAATTTCTGCTTTTGAGAGGTGCTGTATACCAAAGGCTACGTTTTGACCAACTGTAAGATGGGGAAAAAGGGCGTAATTCTGAAAGACAAGTCCAACTTTACGGCTCTGGGGCGGAAGATTAATACCTAACTGCCCATCATATAAAACCTTGCCGTTAAGAACAATCCGACCCTGGTCAGGCCGCACCAGACCTGCTATACACTGTATAGTCAGACTCTTTCCACAGCCCGAAGGACCAAGAATGGCAAGAATCTCCCGCTCAATAGAAAATGCTGCATCCAGAGAAAATCCGGGCAGCTTTTTCTTGATATTAACCTTAAGCACTAAGTAAACACCTCCCGTCTCTAATGACGATGCGCCCCTATCCGCTGCCGTTTTTTCAAGTAATTGAGGGCCATGATTACACTAAAGGAAATACAGATAATCACGAAAACCAAGCCATAAGCCTTACCCATTTGGCCTGCTTCCACGGCCAAATAAATGGCTACGGGAATTGTCTGGGTTTTCCCATAGATATTACCGGCGAGCATGATAGTGGCACCAAATTCGCCCAGGGCCCGGGCAAAGGAGAGAACAGTCCCTGCGGCAATTCCCGGCCAGGCCAGGGGCATGGTAATTTTCCAGAAGATAGTCCATTCGGAAGCACCCAAGGTACGGGCCGCATCCTCAATATTGGCCTCGACCTGTTCAAAAGCCCCCCGGGCTGTTTGATACATCAAAGGAAAAGCCACTACTGAAGCTGCAATAACCGTGGCAGACCAACTGAATATTACTGTTTGTCCAAGCCGTAACAGGAGCCTGCCTAGTGGACCGTTATTGCCAAAAAAAAGCAGCAGGGCAAATCCTATAACCGTGGGAGGTAAAACAATAGGAAGGATAAAGAGGCCATCTATCAGGTCCCTCCCCCTTCCTCGATAATGTACCATCCAGCGGGCTGCCGCTATACCCAGGAAAAAAGCAATGAAAGTAGCGGTAAATGCAGTTTTCAAGGAAATCCAGACTGGTAATAAATCAAATTCCATTGTTGATCACGCCTTTATTTAGCAACTACTATAAAGCCATATTTTTCGAATATTTTCTTAGCCTTTTCCCCCGTTAGGAAATTAGTGAATTCCACAGCTTCCCGGGAATGCTTGCTGCCCTTGATTACAGCCATGGGGTACAGTACAGGGGAGTGGGATTGGGAGGCCGCTGCAGCAATAACTTTCACCTTGTCCGATATTTTGGTATCGGTCTGGTAGACTATTCCCGCGTCTACATTTCCTGTCTCCACATAGGCCAAGACTTGGCGGACATCTTTTGCATACACAACCTTGGAAAGTATTTGTTCCCACAAACCCAGAGATACTATTGCCTCCTGAGCGTATTTACCTGCAGGAACGCTCTCTGGAGCTCCTATAGCTACCTTTTTCACCCTCTCCCGGGCCAAATCCTGAAAGCTGTTTATAGCAGTCGAGTCACGGGGTACAATTAATACCATCCTGTTTTCTAAAAGATCATGACGCGATCCCTCCATGAGGAAATTTTTCTGCTGTAGGGCGTCCATCTGCTTGGGTGCCGCAGATATAAAAATATCCACAGGGGCTCCCTGCTCAATCTGCTGCTGTAAAGCGCCGGAAGACCCAAAATTTAACATCAGTTCCACCCCGGAGTTTTCCTTTATATAGTTCTTTAATTTCATTCATGGCATCGGTCAGACTGGCTGCCACGGAAAGGGTTAAAGTTACCGGTTTCGCTTTTTGCAGTGTACAGGCTCCTAAAACCAGGGAGACTATAAATAAAAAAATACATCCGATCATATGTTTTCCCTTCACTCAGCAACCCTCCCTGTAGGAAAAATTTATTACATCTATCTCTAAGCCTTTGCGCTAAGTATCTTCATTATTTCCTGTTCCACCTGCTTAATAGTTTCAAGACCGGGATTTACCTTTACTTGAAGGCATTCTTTGACAGCTTTCATAAACTGGAGATAATCGCAATTGCCAGCCCTCTCCCCAATCCCGCCAATTGTACAGTCCACATAGTTAGCGCCACCCTGGACTGCCGCCAGGGAATTAGCCACCGCCAGGCCGAAGTCATTGTGACCATGAAACCCCAGGTCTACAGGAACGGCTGTTTTAAGATAAGATATCTCGGCAAGTATCCTTTCCGGAGAAAGTATCCCGACAGTATCGGCGTATCTTATCATCTGGGCTCCTTCCGCAAAGGCATGAGAGCACAACTCAAGTAAAAAAGCCAGGTCCGCCCGGGAAGCGTCCTCCATCCCTACATTGACCGTAAAGCCATACTCCCTGGCAAAATAAACACATCTTTTCAACTGGTCAAGAATCCACTTCCGGTCTTTTTTTAGCTTGGCCGCAATCTGGAGGTCGGAAGACGGTACGGATATATGAATAATATCCACTCCACAATCTATGGAATGCTGGATATCACTGATATTCATCCTGTTCCAGGCTGAAATCCTGCTATTGAGCTTTAGTTCGACTATCTTTTCTATACTTTTTTTCTCTTCGCCGCCTATAGCAAGTATTCCTGCTTCAATTTGATATATGCCAATACTGTTCAGCAGCTTGGCAATTTCGATTTTATCATTAAAATCCAGCGCCAAACCAGGTTGTTGTTCCCCATCTCTAAGAGTTGTATCAATAATCCTTATTTCCATAATTCCACCATATTTATATGAGCGGCAGACCGTTAGTGAGGCGCTGGCAAAGACGGGCCAGTTCATAATCATAGATTTCCCTCTTCAGTTGAACACTGCTGCGCCTGACCCATTCCAGTATGAGTGAAGTATATTCCTCACGAATCCCCAGGTTTAATTCCTTTAATTTCGATATTACCGATCTTGATCCGGAATGTTTGCCCAGTACCAGTTTTCTTGTCTGCCCCACCATCCCGGGGTCAAATGGTTCATATGTTAAAGGGTTCTTCTCAATACCATCGGCATGAATACCTGATTCATATTTAAATATGCTGGATCCTATTATGGCTTTGTTATTTTTAATGCATCGTTTACTTAGATCCTGGTATAACTTACTGAGGTGAGAAAACAAAGCTGTATCCCCTGGGATCTCCACTTTTTTAATTACTTTTAATCCCATGACTAATTCTTCCAGAGCAGCAAACCCATAAAGACCGCCCATACCCGAAAAAGCTACGGTCACAAAATCTATTGTATCGCCTTTCCCCGTTAATTCCAGAGCTGTTGACGAAGCTAAATAATACCGGTTGTGGGGGCAAATATCCACTTTAACCTTTAACTTCCTCACTGCCTCCACAACCTGGTGCCATTCCGGAAGAAACGCGTGACTTAAACCTGAAATCCGTACTGCGTCTACCCAGCGCCAACCTGCATAGCCATTTATCAGCTCAAGCTTTTGTAAATCACCCGGTCCGGTGAATTCAAACTCCACAATGGCCTTCATCTTAATCCTGCTGAACCTTTTGGTCAATGTTTTATCCTGTACTAAATCATAATCCATCACACAGTAAGGAAAGCGAGAACCCTTATATTTGTACAGATCCTCAGGTTTTTCCACTCTAAAAATAAAACTAACAGTGTTGGGTAAATACTCCAGCACAGCCAGAGCGGAGCTGTTCACTTCAACATAGTCTACACCGCTCCTGGCCAGTATTAAAATGAACTCCTGTAACTCTCGACCAGTTATGTCACCGTTTGTTTTTAATAGTTCCGGAATAGTCCTGTCAATAATGAAGGAATAATGGTCACCTACTTTTACAGGCATTTATCTTCACCTCTTAGCTGCTGTCAGACCATGTTTTCTCAGGAACTCTCCTGGAGATGACGATTTTCATTTCCTGTTCATTGAGTTCCATAATCTCTTTGTCAAAATTACCTGCCAGTATTTCCCCTTCTAACCAAAGGGGAATGTGATTACACAAGACTTCCAGGGACTCAAATTCCCCTTTTCTGAGAAAAGGCAACAGGACCTGTTTGGAAGTTAACTGTGAGTCCTTTTTTTGAATCTCTTTAAGGGAAATAGTATAAACCCCCGGATAAACCTCAACGGGGAAAATACTCTTGGGGGATTTTCTCCGTTTCATTTTATTACGTCTTTCCTCTTCCTCGCGGTGCCAGATATCTGTCAGGAATTCCTTTGGTTTGCCGCTGCACTCCCACACACTGCACTGCACTTTCTCCAGGATATAATAAGGGATACCTACAATTGAACGTCCCACAAAGATTTTGCACTCATGTAGAAACATTATAATCTCCTGCATTTTCGTCCTCAAATCCTTGATACTAAGCACTGCTTGCAGGCTGAAGTCTTTTTCCCTGGCAATACGCCATTGTCCCTTTTCTTTTTGATAAATAACCACCTTGCCTTTCTCATACAAAGATGCTGTTTCTCCATTTTCACCAAGGTATACCGCGATTTCGTCAGACATCAATAATCCCCCCTTTCACAGACTACTTAAAAAGTTTTTCATCCCGGAACCCTATAATACGAAAATATGCTGTTTAGGTTTTAGCATTATTACGCTCCTTTCTGGACCTGTTCCGTAAATTCCAACGACCTGTCATTCCCCAGAAGACCAACGGCATCAGCCCTGCACTGCCTGCAGTGATACATTTGTAAGAGGTCAGTTTGACATTTTTTTCTCATTTCGTTGAGTTTGATAATATTAGTCTCAGGGTAATGCTCAAAACTACTTCCCTTAGCGGGAATGAGAGGCATAATGTTGGTCATGAAGGCTCCCAAATCTCTCACTTTTCTAACAATGTCGGGAACATGATGATCATTGATACCTTCAACCATGACTATATTTACTTTCACCAGTACACCGTGGTGTGAAAGGTAAGCAATACCCTCCAGTTGGTTACCGATTAGAATCTGTGCTGCTTCTTTACCCCAGTAACGACTGCCCTTATAGTTTACAAATTCATAAATTTTTGCCCCAATTTCCTGATCCAGGCAGTTTACAGTAACCGTTACATGTTTTAAACCCAGTCCAATTATTTCTGCGGCATACTCAGGGAGCATTAACCCGTTAGTGGATAAACAAAAAAGTATGTCAGGGTCTGACTTTTGAATCAAGTCGATAGTTTTTCTTACACTTGCCCAGTTAGCTAATGCATCACCAGGTCCGGCTATCCCAACTACGCTAAGATTCTCTATTCTTTCCTTAACTTTTTGGAATCTCAGTAAAGCTTCCATTGGATTTAATATTTCACTGGTTACCCCTGGCCGGCTTTCATGTAAACAGTCAAATTTTCGATTACAGTAATTACAGCTGATATTGCAGTGTGGCGCTACCGGTAGATGGAGCCTGGCGTATTTATGCTGTGCATCAAAAGAGTAACAAGGATGTTTACTGTTACTACTGTCGGTATTATTGTCTATGTTTCGTTTGCATGAGCATTGCACGTTCCTCACCTCAGTCCTGTTATTAGCTTTACTAGCCGACAAAATATTTCCGGTAAAGAGAAGAGCGATAATTTTGATGTTTATTGTCCAGCAGGGTATTGGTGATACGGTCTAAAAAAGCCATGGTTCCCTGGTAACCCAGGGACAGGATACGCTGGCCTCCTACCTGGTCGTGGACTGGAAAGCCCACTCTCACCAGGGGTATCCCTTCTCTTTCCGTCAAATACCGGCCTTCGGAACTGCCTATAGCCAGGTTAACCTTCATTATTTTGCACTGCTCCCGGATATGGGCAAAATCTGTGTCATTGAGGAGAACATAATTACTGCCCCCTTCCTGCAGAGATTTGGCCAGCAGCGCACCCAGCCTCTCATTCCTGCTGCCCGTGGCAATTACAGCAGGGAAAATACCGTTTTCCAGACAGGTAGTGGATATGGCGTAGACCAGTTCCGTTTCCCCAAAGACAGCGCATCTTCCCTGAAAGTTATACTTGTGGGAATCAATCATACTGTCCAGGAGCCTGCCCCGCTCCAGTTCCAGGACTTTGGGGACACCTTTCCCTGTTATCTCTCCCAGCGTCTTAAGAAACAGGTCTGTATTTTCTATGCCCATGGGCAGGGGAAGTCTATAGAGGGGAACACCGTATTCATCTTCCAGGTATTTTCCCGCGGAAAGGCTGTCGTCGACGGTTATACCCAGTTCCACCGTAGCCATGGCTCCCGACATTGCCTTGATGTGGGCAAGAGGGGTACCCCCTTCGGGAATTTTGCGGTACAACCTGGAATAAGGGGCGTCTAAAGTATCGGAAAAATCCGGAAGAAGAATATAGCCAATATCCATCAGGCTTAATATCCTTTTTAGCTCCCTAATATCAGCAGGGCTGATATTAGGGATGATTACATTAATCCGGCTGTGTTTTTGCGTCTTCTTAGCCAGTTTGGCAACTATTCTTCTTATCGTAAGAAAATATCCCTCGGTATGAGTACCACCATAGCCAGGCGTAGGTACAGCTACCACTAAATCTTGGGACAGGTCCCTTTCTCTCACATATTCCTGGGCAATTCTTTCGATATCTTCACCAATGGTTTCTGCCAGGCAGGTGGTGAGAATACCTATGAAATCCGGGTGATAGACCTTTCTAAGGTTATCCAGCCCTTTTTTCAGGTTTTCCTCCCCCCCGTACACAGTACCTTTCTCATTGAGGGAAGAAGAAGCCACATCTACAGGTTCATTGAAATGTTCAGAGATATGCCTGCGCATATAAGTGCTGCAGCCTTGGGAACCATGGATAATGACCATGGTTTTTTCAATACCTTTTAAGGCCAGAATTCCTCCCATAGGCATGCACATATTACAGGGATTTTCATTAACATTGCGGAAGTGAGTATTTGTTTCACTCATGAAAGCACCACACCTTAGACATATTTCCAGACCGGGGAGCAAACCGTAGAGTACACTTCCCGGGCAAAATTTACTGCCCCGTCAAACCCGCATAAAGGATGTTTCCGGTCATGGTTATGGTCAATAAAGGCTAGCCCCAATTTATAGGCCAGCGGCCTTTCCTTAACCCCACCTACCAGGAGATGAGCTCCTTTTTCCAAAGTAAATCTTTCGATTTCTGCCGGATTGGCATCATCCAGGATCACTGTGCCTTCTTCCACCAGGTCATTTATAGCTGCATAATCTTCCGGTCCCCCCGTTTGGGTACCAATCATGACCACTTCAATACCCAATTCCTTAAACTGTTTGATGAGGGAAATAGCCTTAAATCCACCCCCCACATAGACAGCGGCTTTCTTACCCTGGAGAGCCTTGCCATATTCCTGGATAACCGGTATGGTTTTTTCCATTTCGACCGCGATAAGTTCTTCTGTTTTTTCATAAACCTCCTGGTCATTAATTGCCTTGGCTATCCTGCGTAAGGATTCCACTGTATCCTCAATGCCCACAAAAGAAACCCGGAGAAATGGTGTTCCATACTTTTCCTCAAATTTTTTGGCCAGGTACATCATAGAACCGGCACACTGGACAATATTAAGTGAAGCCTGGGTGGCAGTCTTTAAAGTCTCGTATTTGGCATCACCGGTAAAGGCCACATTAAGCGCTAACCCCATGCGGTTCAGATATTCCTTAATAATCCAGGTTTCACCCGCCAGGTTGAAATCACCCATTAAGTTGAGACAATTCTTTCTCTTCACGATTTTCTGCCCCCGCCGGGGCTCGATCAGCCGCAGGAGGCTGTCACAGGCAGCGCGGTAACCCATGGATTTATTTCCCACAAAACCGCTGGACTGGACAGGAATAATTTCGATATTATGTTTTGCCGCCATGGCCCGGCATACCGCTTCTAAATCATCACCTATCACGCCCACGACACAGGTTGAGTAGACAAAAACTAACCTGGGCCTGTATTTCTGTACAAGTTCTTCAATGGCTTTTGTCAACTTCTTTTCCCCGCCAAAAATTACATCCTGTTCTTTCAAATCCGTAGAAAAACTGTTACGATACAGTTCTGAGCCACTGCTCAGGCTTCCCCGGATATCCCAGGTATAGCTGGCACAGCCAATAGAACCATGTACCAGATGAACAGCATCCGTAATAGGATTAAGAACAACCCTGGCTCCACAATACACACAGGCCCTTTGACTTACCGCTCCGGAAATACTGTCTGTATCACACTTTAAAGCTTTACGTTGTTTACTTTTGGTATAAACAAAATCCTTTCTTTCCTCGATGGCCAAATCCAGCATATTATCACGTCCATTTTCCCGTATTCACATTACATCACTAACTCCAGATCCTCATCGGCAGCATCACGGTCTGCTCTGTCCAGGAGGGCGCTGCTGATCATTTCAATTATGCGCATAGCCCCTTTATAGCCGACAATAGGCAGATAGCTATGAACACTCCTGTCCAGGATAGGAAAGCCTATACGCACGAAGGGAATATCTTCCGCTCTGGCAATATACTTTCCATAGGTATTGCCAATTAATAAGTGTACAGGTTCATTCTTTATCCACTGGTGCAGGGTAAAGAGATCTCCGGCTGCTTTTACCCTTCCTTCTATTCCGGCTTGTGCTAACATTTCGCTTATTTCCTTTTCGAAGGCAGTACCAGGAGTACCTGTCAATACATGAATGGGCTGCATTCCTAAACTCAGAACAAATTCTGTTAAAGAAAGGACGATGTCGGGGTCGCCAAAAATAGCCACTTTTTTTCCATGGAAGTGAAAGTGGGTATCCGTCATAATATCCACCAGTTGTCCCCTTTCCTCTTCCAATTCATAGGGAACTTCTTTTACAAATTGTTTGCGCAGCGTCATGAGCAAATCATCTGTAGCCCTAATCCCGATAGGTGTTTTCAATACTTTAGCAGGTACATTGCATTTTTTCTCCAGGAGGAAAGCGGCATCAGCCGAGGCAAAACTGCCCAGAGCTATGGTCAGCTTGGAATTCCCCGCATCTACCAGGTCTTCCACTTTCGTCCCTCCCCTGGGGTACATGGTAAACTCCCCGGTCATGGGAGAATCTACTACGCCAGAGGTATCAGGAAACATAATGAATTTTAATCCTATTAACTTAAGCATTCTCTTTATTTCTCTCATATCAGCGGGGTTAACAAAACCAGGTATGATGTTCACCTGTTCCTTTTTCTTTTCCCCGCTGGCTTTCGCCAGGTAATTCACCATACCTTTAGTCATGTTGGAAAAACCGGTGATATGGGAACCCACATAACTGGGGGTATTAGCATGGATGACCAGCTTCCCTTCCGGGATTTCTGCAGTACGAATAATACTGGGGATATCATCGCCTATAGTTTCTGATAAACAAGTGGTATGAATGGCTATTACATCGGGTTTATAAATGGTAAATACATTTTTAATAGCAGTTTTTAGATTACTGCCACCCCCGAAAACAGAGGCACCTTCTGTGAAAGAACTGGTAGAAGCCATAATGGGGTCACGGAAGTGCCTGGTCAGATGCATCCGGTGATAAGAACAGCAGCCCTGAGACCCATGGCTGTGAGGAAGGCACTTATGAATACCCAGCGCCGCATACATGGCACCGATAGGCTGACAGGTTTTCGCCGGGTTGATAAATTCTTCCGTTTCATAATGATTTAGATCGTCCACAATAATGCTGCCATCTTTCATTTCTGTAATCATACCTGAATAATGGCTCAGGGGAATTCTCGCCTTCAGTTCTTCCATCTTGGCCGGGGATATTTTCAGCCTGAAATGCTTTTCATCAGGGACCACCTGAAGGTCAGGTATGTTTTTGGAGTCCGCATCAGGCTTTATAAAGGGGATAACCTGTCTGCCCTCATAATCATCACGGTGGGCAAACTCATAACCGGCGAGCACCGTCTCAATGCCTAATTCCGCAAACAACCCCTGGTAATGATGTCCCCGGGACCCCCCTACAAAGCAGAAAGCTGTTTTCCCCTGGCAAATTTTTCTGTACTGGTCCATCACCGGTTGAATCCGGGCCAGTTCCCTGGCAATAACCTCTTCCGTCTTCTGCAGCAAATCAGGGTCGTCAAAATAGAGGGCCATATTTTTCAAAGAATCAATAGTGTTCTGAATCCCAATAAAGTTAACTTTTAGCCAGGGCGTACCGTATTTTGTCTCCAGCATTTCCGCTATATAGTTGATAGAACGATGACATTGGACCAGGTTCAACTCCGCCACATGGGCGTTTTTTAATTCTTCGTAAGAACCATCCCCTGTCATCACGGAAATCACATGATAACCTATCTCCTCCAGGACCCTTTGAATCTCCCAGCCGTCTCCGCCAATGTTGTATTCTCCCAGGAGATTGATGGAATACCTGGCAGGGGCCTTCTCCATTTCCCCCTGTCCGATAACTTTCTCCATGAGGCCGTTGTTGGCAATATGGTGACCGGCAGATTGACTGACTCCTTTATAGCCTTCACAATTGAAAGCCAGTACTTGGATGCCGTGTCTTTTTTCAGCTGCTTTGGCCACTGCAGCCAAATCGTCCCCGATCAGCCCCACAGGGCAAGTGGCAGAAACAGTGATGGCATTGGGTTTAAAGATTTCCACCACTTCATCAATAACTTTGGCCAATTTTTTTTCCCCGCCAAAAACGATATCACTTTCCTGCATATCCGTGGAAACGCAATAATTGAGGTAATTCTTTTTTCCTTCTTCACTCTTGGCTTTGTTGCGGCGGGTACCCCAGGTATAGTAGGCACACCCTATGGGACCATGCACAATATGGACCATATCCTTTAAAGGACCCAGCACCACCCCTTTACACCCGGCAAAGGCACAGCCGCGGTTAGTGATGATACCCGGTATTGTCCTGGTATTGGCTTCAATCTCCTGGTTATCTACGGAGGAATCTTTAATTAAAATGTGATTCTTACGATTTCTTTTTACCTTAGCCGGATACTGATCCAGTATCTTCTCCAGCATTTTTTCGTTTACTGCCATGTTTCAACCCTCCAATGCTTAGATTGCATCTATGCCACGTTCACCCGTTCTGACCCTTACTACATCCAGGATGGGCAGAACAAAGATTTTGCCGTCGCCGCTGTGGCCTTCCTGATTGACTTTAATAATAGTCTCAATTACTTTCTGTACCTGGTCATCAGGTACGATAATATTCAGCATTCTCTTGGGTATCAGCCTGCTCCCCTGGGCTAAACCTTCGGCAATTTTGCCTGCCACCTCTTCCGGTGCAGCCAGTTCATCAATAATGGAGTGAACATTAACCATTTTGCCCCGCCCCAATACCTTCCTTGCGGTCATAGAACTTATCCCCGCTTCGGCCAGAGCCTTCTTGGTAATATTTACCTTATTCATGCGGATGATAGCCATAACTTCTTTCATAACGGCCACCCCTTAGAGACCATTTTTGCCGCTGCTGATGGTGTACACTTCTTCTACAGGACTAACGAAAATTTTTCCGTCACCGTAATTGCCTTTTTCTCCGGTTTTAGCGTATTTAAGAATAATATTTATCACATCTTCCTTGTCTTCATCCCTTACTACCATCATCAGCATTTCTTTAGGTATCTCATCATAAATCACATCCCCAATTCTGACTCCTTTCTGTTTACCCCGTCCTACCACATCTATTTTTGTAACGGCAGGAAACCCGGCGCTGTTTAGCTCAGCCAGAATGGTATTAGTTTTTTCCGGTCTAACAATGGCCCTGATCATTATCATTAGTTCACCCCTCCTTACGCTATGGCGTCAAGAAAACCGTACTGCATCATTAGTTCTTCCAGGCGGTCCTGGGTCATGGGTTTAGGAATGACAAACATCCTGTTTTCATCGATGGCCTTGGCCAATTTCCGGTACTCATTAGCCTGGTTGCAATCCTTGTCAAAGTCTATTACAGTTTTCTTGTTGATTTCGGCTCGCTGGACAATATTGTCGCGGGGCACGAAATGAATCAGTTGGGAACCGATTTCCTCGGCAAAAGCTTTCAGCAATTCATATTCATTATCAACCTTCCGGCTGTTGCAGATGATACCACCCAGCCGCACTTTCCCTGATTTGGCATATTTTTGAATGCCTTTGGCGATGTTATTGGCAGCATAAAGGGCCATGAGTTCTCCTGAAGCTACAATGTATATTTCCTCCGCTTTTCCTTCCCGGATGGGCATGGCGAAACCGCCACAAACCACATCACCCAGTACATCATAGAAGACATAATCCAGATCCTTGTCATATGCGTTTAATGATTCTAACAAATTAATGGATGTGATAATACCACGCCCTGCACAACCCACTCCGGGCTCGGGTCCACCAGATTCTACACATTTTACGCCTTTAAAACCCGGTTTCATGATATCTTCTAAATCAATGTCTTCCCCCTCGTCCCGTAAGGTATCCATTACCGTTTTCTGACACAACCCGTGCAGCAGTAATCTGGTAGAGTCGGCTTTGGGGTCACAGCCCACCACCATTACTTTCTTGCCAGCCTCAGCCAGGGCAGCCACGGTATTCTGTGTCGTCGTCGATTTACCAATCCCGCCTTTTCCATAGATCGCTACCTGTCTCATCGTCATTTCCTCCTATCCTTTTAAATAAAATAATAGATATAGAAAAAGACGCTTTAACTGGCAGGAAAATCACCGTTTCCAGTTCTTTTCCTCTTGTTAAAGCGTCTTTGCCCTCAAATACAGCAACTACTCTGTTATCTGTATTGAATGTAATTTTATAGTTAAGTGAAAGGCGCTTTTATCTTCTGGTCTGCTGACTTTTAAGAGCCAGAGTTCCCGAAATAAAAGCGCCTTTGCTTTGTATTTTTAATTATTTTAATTGTTATAATACAGTTGGAATTAATCTCGCCTGTATTAGCTTTGTTGTTTCACATTATAGATTACGGTTTACTAGCAAGTCAATTGTTTTTACGTATGTATTATGTATTATTATTTGTATTATGAGGATTCTTTCTTATATGATTTTTTGAATACAATATATTACTTTATAACTGTCGTATACAAAATTCCTGGTTTAATTCAGTGTAGTATACAGAATTCCTTCGTAAGTATATCTCGCATTTTAATTATAACTGATTCTAAAAGCTATAGCTTTTCTTGTAAAATATAGTTATGATAACTATGAAAACATAAGTAAATTAAGGTGAGATTAATGTCTTCCAGTACTCATTTACACTTTAATTCCCATCTGGGCGCTCAGAAGCCCAGGACCATCGCCCGGCAAAAGCCCAATCCAGCGCAAAAAAATGACACAAGCTGTCCTTTCTGCAACCGTGAAAGTTTGGTCGATATTCTGGCATCCGAAGGTCCCCTCGTCCTCCTCAAGAATAAATATCCGGTTTTGGAAGATACCCTTCAACTGGTGTTAATAGAAACTTACGATTGTGATGAAGAACTTTCCATATACCCTAAAGAACACCTGCACCATGTGATTCGCTTTGGCGTGGAAAAATGGCTGGAAATGGAGAACAGCGGTGAATTTAGTTCCGTTATTTTCTTTAAAAATCATGGTCCTTTTTCCGGAGGAACCATCTTTCATCCCCATATGCAGATTGTGGGCCTAAAAAATGTTGATTACCGCGAAAATATCAGGGAAGAAGATTTTGAAGGTATTCTTATCGCCCAAGCCCCGGGGGTGGAATTCAACCTTTCTACCAAACCACGTGTTGGTTTTTTTGAATTTAATGTGGTTCTCAGTAATATAAACCAGATTGATCAGATGGCGGATTATATCCAGACCGCCGTTCACTATGTTTTGAACTACTTTGACTATCACTGCAACAGTTACAACCTCTTCTTTTACAAATTGCAGGAAAAGATCATCGCCAAGATCATGCCCCGCTTTGTCACCTCGCCTATTTATTTGGGTTTTTCTATTCCCCAGGTGTCTAATCGTATTGTAGAAA
>JAIHAN010000139.1 GCA_020054815.1 Peptococcaceae bacterium
CTGAGATTTATCAGGAGCCGTATACGAGGCCCGTACGTACGGTTCTGTGAGAAGGATAAAAGCCGAAGCAAATTACTTCGGCTTTACCTTACTCGATTAACACTGCCAGCATTGTATTATTCTCCGGTGTAACAACCGGTATGGATGTTAGTAGACCAAAACCTGTTGGTGACATATTCCATGGTGACTACCGGTTCATTGGGTTCAATGGATTTCCCGCATTTCAAACAATACTCTTTTTTTGTTGCCTTATTCACAAAGATACTCCGTTCTATCCGGGACCACTTTTGCCAGCTTTTCCAGCCTGTTTTACATAAAGCTGCCCTGTTTTCCAGGTCGGCAAAAACCCATTTCAGTAAACGATGAAAACCGAAAGCATAACGGGCGTGTTTCACGAAATTCTCAGGTAATCCGAGGCTAATTACATATCGATTAAAAGATTCTTCGACCTTTTCCTGCAGTGTACCTTCAATAATTGTACTTTTCCACTGGTAGTTTTGATCTGATAACCAGCTGCGTAAGTTATCAAACATATAGCCCCGGCATATCTCAATGGGCTCATCGTGTGATACAGAAAGCCTTTGAAAAGATTCCCGCACAATATCTATAACATATTCTTGATATTTTTTTTCAGGGAAGAGAGGCGGCTGATAATAAGGCAGGGGGATGATATCAAAGTAAAATTCCCTGGTTTCTAAGCGCATGACCCCGATACCAGTTCCGCCAATTAAGCTGCCGCTGCCTGCATCATCTATCTGAATCATTTTTTGCACCTCATCTTTTAGTATGGCAGTTAAGGCTGATAAGTATTAGATCCCGGTAAGGAAGAGAGCAGGTAGAAATTGACGATGTTTCCTGTTACAAAGTATAATGGAAAAGAATGAATATATAGTGTAATCACACAGAAAGTTACATAATGCGGTGATTTTTCCCGCTGGAGATACAGCTTTTGAGGAGGCAATAGGGTGAAGACAAAAGAATTAGATGGCCGGCTATGGTTAAAGTTAATTGTAACGGCCAGCAAATACCTTGAAGATAGAAAAAATCTGGTGGATTCGCTAAACGTGTTTCCCGTACCTGACGGAGATACGGGAACTAATATGAGTTTAACTATGGCCTCTGCCGCCAAAGCAGTTTTACAAAAACAGGACGAACATATTGGCAACTGTGCCAAACAAGTCGCTTATGGGGCTTTGATGGGTGCCAGGGGAAATTCAGGTGTCATCCTTTCCCAATTATTTGCGGGTTTTGCTAAAAGGGCGGAAGGATTAGATTCTCTTGTCCCTCAGGTGTTTTCTGAAGCATTAGAGAGTGCTGTACAAGCAGCCTATCAAGCCGTGATGAATCCGGTAGAAGGGACAATACTCACCGTGGCCCGGGAAGCATTTGAAGCCAGTCGTGAGGCTGCAGTCCAGCCTGATGCCACCATTGATTCAGTATTAGAAGCTGCACATAAGGGGGCTATAACCGCTTTACAAAAAACACCCTCTCTTTTACCGGTGTTAAAACAAGCAGGCGTAGTAGATGCCGGCGGCCAGGGTCTGGTTTATATTCTGGAAGGTATGCTGTCCTCCCTTAAAGGTTTAGATGCTCCGGGTTTAGTGATAGAAACAGAAGAATTTAAACCACCGGTGGCGGCAGTGGGATACGCCTCCAACGGTGACGTGCTGGAATACCAGTATTGTACTGAATTTATCCTGAAAAAAACATTAAATGACCTGCCCCTTGACACCATTAGGAAAACCCTTACGGATAAAGGGGACTGCCTTCTGGTAGTGGGAAATTCTGATACGGCTAAAATACACATTCACACCAATTATCCTGGAACGGTACTGGATTATTGTATAAGTTTTGGTTCTCTCCATGAAATACAAATACATAACATGAGCGAACAAAGCAAAGAGATGCAACTCAAAGCGCGGGCTAAAAAGCATTTAGGACTTATCGCCGTGGCCGTTGGCAATGGTTTGGTGGAGATCTTCAAAAGTTTAGGGGTCGACATTATCATATCCGGTGGTCAGACCATGAATCCCAGCACAGAAAATTTCGTGGAAGCCATTGAGAATATTTTAGCGGAAGAAATCATTATTTTACCTAACAACAGTAACATCGTCCTGGCTGCCCGGCAAGCGGCCAAACTTTCCGGCAAACCCGTGGAAGTTATTAATACAAAAACAATACCCCAGGGTATTGCCGCGCTAATGGCTTTTAACGCCGAGTATGACTTGCTGGCCAACAAGGCCAAAATGGAGGAGGCCAGTCGAGAAGTAATTTCTCTGGAAATAACTTATGCAGTCCGTGATGCCCAGTTTGACGGGCATGACATTCAAAGAGGACAAATACTTGGTATCGTAGATGGCAAACTGGTTACCACGGGCAGTAACGTGAAAGACACGGTGGAAACTGTTATTGATGGGACTTTACGGAACGACCATGAATTGGTGACGATTTACTATGGCGAAGGAATTGGGGAAGAGGAAGCACACAACCTGGTAGAATACCTGGCAGATAAGTATCCGGGCATCGATTTCGAATTACACTTTGGTGGCCAACCCTTGTATTATTACCTAATATCCTTAGAGTAGAAAAAGAGGTGTTATGATGAGTCAGGTAAAGATAGTTACTGACAGTACAGCCGATTTACCTCTGGCCTTGATAAAGGAATTGGGTATCACTGTTGTACCTCTTAAAGTCCTCTTTGGGGAAAAGGTTTACCGTGAAGGTGTTGATATCAGCGCCAGGGAATTTTACGAGAAATTGAAGGAAAGTGATAAGCTGCCCACCACATCCCAGCCTTCACCGGGAGAATTTCAGGAAGTTTTTAATAGTCTTTCGGCGGACGGCTCTTCCGTAATTTCCATCCACATTTCCGCTAACATGAGTGGAACATACCAGGCTGCCTTGATTGCGAAAAATGCGTTACCTGGTAGAGATGTCACCGTCATTGATAGTAAACTTGTTTCCATGGCTTTAGGTTTGGTGGTGATTGAGGCTGCCCGGGCGGCCAAAGCAGGTAAAGATAAGTCGGAAATCATCAATATTGCTCATGATGTCATGAATAAAGTACATACTTACTTTGTGGTGGATACCCTGGAATATTTGCAAAAGGGAGGACGCATAGGTAAAGCTTCAGCGCTTTTGGGTACTATGCTCAATATTAAGCCCATCCTGACCCTTCACGATGGTTACGTGGCCTCATTCGAAAAAATAAGGGGTAAAGGTAAAGCTTTAGAACGGATTTTGGAGCTAGCCCGTAATTTTTCTGATGCCCATGAAGACCACGAAATTCGCTGTGCACTAACACATTCCAACGTCTTGGATGAAGCTGTTACCTTTCATAAACGCCTGATTTCCGAACTCAAGTACAGTGAACATATTATTTCCGATATCGGGGCGGTAGTAGGTACCCATACCGGTCCCGGCACCATAGCCTTGTTCTTTTATGCCGATTAATCGGCATTTTTCTTTAAGGTGATATTATGATAGATAAACTGAGCAATCTTATTTTAAATCTTGGAACATCAACGCAAGAAAATACTCTTTTGACATTTTCTTCCGGGCAAAAGTTTATGGCCACCGTGGTTTCCCGGGAAGGAAATAACTATATTTTGCAGTGGGGGGCCCGGCTAATTGCTGCCCAATCCCACATCCCCCTGGAAATCGGCCAGGTTATGCGCCTTCAGGTTTTAAGCCATGAAGGCCAAAAGGTTCTCCTTAGAACTATACCGACCGCCGTGGAGGAAAAAGAAATTAGAAAAGAAGATTATCTAAAACAACTAATAGAAAAATATGGGTTTTCCACCGATAAAGAGATGACAAAAATTGAAACAGCTTTAAGAAAAATACCGGTGTCAGAAGGAGAAGCATTGCGTTATCTGGTGGATCCCCACATAATGTTGGCTTTACTTTTCCCCAATAATGAACAAAAGGGTGGCTATGAGGCTATAGAGATATGGCACTACGGGCAGAAAGCTAAAGATAAGAAGATTTTTGAAATTCACATGCAGATGGATTACAAAAATTTAGGACATATCCAGATTGTGCTTACAGTAGTAGATGGATATACCTATGTCCAAATGTGGGCGGAACAGGAAGATACGGAAGTTTTACTTAAGGAGCGCATCGGTATTCTGAAGACAGCCACTACTATTTGCCAGGTCGTCCCCGCACCCGCAGGCCCTTTGATTCGGAAGGAAGTACGAGACAGTATTGATTTCACTGTATGAGGTGAGACGATGAAAGATAAAAAACAGGCCGCAGCTCTGGAATATAACCTGGAGGACCCCCAAGGGGCACCGAAAGTCATAGCTGTAGGTGAGGGTTTTCTGGCGGAGAAAATTTTAAACGTGGCCCGGGACCACGGGATACCTGTTCTGGAAGACAGGGAAATAGTGGCAAAACTTGTAGAAGTACCCCTGGGGACGGAAATACCTCCGGAACTGTATGAAGCTGTGGCCCGGGTTCTTGCTTTTTTATACAGGCTTGATGGGGAAAAAATAAAAAACAGGGAAGACAGCTAAAAAGCTGCCTTCCCTGTTTTTATTTAATTTATGTAGTTATTTTAGATAAGCTTCATGGGTGAACCACAACAATCTGCAGCACAGTTGGATTGGGCTCTGCATTTATCACAATAATATGTTCCCTGCTGCACCATGGTTTGTCCACAGCAGAATCCCGGAAGTCTTGACTTTTTACCGCATACTGGACAAGCGTAACCAGCCAATTTAGGTCACCTCCTTCAATAGTTTCCCATTTATAGCTTTGCCAAAAATTTAGTATATATTACCAGCAATATACAAAAATATAATGGAAATCTCATAATTTTATTAGGAAATATCATACTAAAAATAGCACTATAAAATTAGGTGATATAAATGAAAAGACATTGGCGAAAGGCTATCTGTATTACGCTGGTATTTTTGCTGGCAGCGGGTTGCAGTAGGGTACCTCAATTAAGACCTAAGAAACAACAAGAAGAGCAAAACAAGACCAAAATTGCCGTAAGTATACCCAATTCCACCAACGAAAACTATATAGTTTTGAAAGAAATCATGACCCAAAAAGCTGAAGAAGAAAAAATGGAGATTTCCTGGCTCGATGCCCAGAATGATCCCCTGAAACAGGACAAGGATTTGGAAGAGGCACTGAAAGAAAAGGCGAAAGTTATTATCGTACAGCCGGTCAACCCCGAAATGTTAAGCAAGAAGTTTGGGGATATCCAGAAAAAAGATGCGAAGATTATCGCTCTTGGTTCTCTACCTCCTGACAGCACGGCAGATGCCTTTATCACCCCTGATTTTGAGAGGGCCGGAGAAATGCAGGCCCAGCAAATGCTGCAAATTGTCAAAGGGAATCAGCCTTCTACGGTTTTGCTGCTGAGGGGTTCACGGGGGGACCCTATTGCTGAACGTATTGTAAAAGGTAATTTGAATGTTTTGCGTGAAAATAAAAACATAGGAGCCATCTGGACAGAGGAAATAGTAAACTGGGATCCTTCATTGGCCTTTAACGTTGTGAAAAAGTATCTGGAAAACAATAAAATTCCTCAAGCCATTTTAGCTTCCTCACCCGAATTGTCATTAGGTGCCTTGCAAGCTTTGGAGCAAAAAGGTATGGCCGGGAAAGTTAAGACTTTTGGTATTGGCATTGACCAAAAAATTATGGAAGCCATGGAAAAGGGATACCATGCAGCAGAGATTGATATTATGCCTGAACTGGTTGCTCAAGTTTCGCTTCAAGCGGCCAAGGATTTGGAGAAAGATGAGCCCTGGGAATACGAACAGCTTATGAATAATGGGAGTCATACGGTACCTGCGAGGTTTACACCCATCCGTGCCATAACCAAAGAAAATCTCTCGCTGATGAAAGAAAGGCTGGAAACTATCAAGAAAGGACAAAAGAAAAAAGAGAACCCAGAAAAGAACCCTGGCAGTAACCAGGGGGATGGAAAGCAACAAGGCCAGCAGCAAGAGGGTGGGGGTAATCAGCAAGGACAAGGCCAAAAGGGTAAAAAGACTGTGGTCAAGATAAAAACCAAAGATGGGCAGGAATTCCAGATGAATATTACCGGAGAAGTAGAAAGTATAGAAATGAAGGGTGAAGAGGAAGGTAAAAAAGGAGGAGAAGGTCAGCAGCAAGGAGAGTCAGGCCAGAATCAAGGTGGTTGAAAACCACTTTGATTTTTGTCGTTAGTGTCCAATATTTGTTGCTCAACTTCCTGTGCTGCGTATATAATTATCTGTGCAGGATTAATGGATAAAGGTGATGAGAAGAGGAGTATTATTATGAATCCCCGCGTAGAATTTGCACCCGTTAACATAAAAGGAAAAACGGGAATAGATGTGGTTATACATTCGGAAGAGGCCACCCTGGCAGATTATCTTTCGGCTTTGGAAGAATATATTGAGAGGGGCACGTACCAGAGAGTACGGGCGGAGACTGGGAAATGCGAGGGCTGTGATGTATGCTGCCAGGAACGAGTCCCCCTTACCAGTTTAGATGTATTGGTACTGCAAAAGGGCCTAGCCCCCGGGCTGCCTTTGGGGGAATTTTTCAAGAGGTTTACTAATGTTTGTGTTTCGGGCCCTGTGGTGGATATTACTCTGGCCAGGCAGAGTGACGGGAAGTGTATCTTTTTAAACAGGGATACGCGCCGCTGTTTAAACTACAATGAACGTCCTCTGGTCTGCAGGACTTATATCTGTACGCCCCTTACCTCCAGAGCGAGAAAATTAAGGGATGCCATTGTCAATACGGGAGAGGACGAGTTAGTACGGTTGTGGTTCAGGTCATCTGTAAAAGATGGGTTAGTGATTCACGAAGCCTGGGACCCGGAAATAAACGAAGAAGACTGGTTGGAAAATGCCTGGACCGGTAAAATAACTCCCCAACAGGTCTATTTAAAGGATATTATCCCGTCAAGTTTGTGGAACGAGCTGTATAAGAAAGGTGAGTAGTTTTGTTTAACATTGTCCTGGTTGAACCGGAAATTCCCGCCAATACGGGGAATATAGCCCGAACATGTGCGGTTACAGGCTGCAGCCTGCATCTTGTAGAGCCTTTGGGTTTTTCCATTGATGACAAACATTTAAAACGAGCGGGTTTGGATTACTGGCATCTTTTAGATGTACACATCTATAAAAGCCTCGATGAATTCCTTGTGAAAACTAATCCTGAGCTATACTTTTTAGCCACTACCAAGGGTGCGCAATGCTATACAAAGATATATTACCCACCAGGCGCCTACTTAGTTTTCGGCAAAGAGACCAAAGGTTTACCGGAGAGTTTATTACACAAATATCCGGACAAGTGTTTCCGCTTGCCCATGCGGGAAGACGCCCGTTCTTTAAACCTTAGCAATTCTGTTGCTGTTATGGTTTATGAAGCTCTAAGGCAGCACGATTTCCCTGGCTTGAAATGAAAACGACGTTATCCGATTACCGCTTTCCGACTTCCGACATAGCGAGACTTGTGCCTGTGGCATTACCGATTTTCCAAATATTTATAGCAAGTCTTTTTATTAATATTTTTCTTCAACAAAAAAACTCCTGAGATCTCAGGAGTTTTTTGTTCGGTAAAAATCAACTGTTCGGATATCTGATATCGGATGTCGAAGCGGCGAAGCCGCATTAACTTTATAGTAGTAGTGGTACGCCCGGTAGGAATCGAACCTACGCACCTGGCTCCGGAGGCCAGCGCTCTATCCACTGAGCTACGGGCGCCTAGTGGGAGAAAAAATAACATTATTGAGTATATACCATAAAAGAAGAATTGTCAAAGGTAAATCAAGGATTTAGACGGGTCCATCTATGGGAATCCCGGGTATTTGACAGTTGAATAGGGAAAAAAACCTTGCAAGCCTTGATACAGGCTTATTTTTTTGTCAAATTTCATATATTTTTAGTGCACAATGTTGCA
>JAIHAN010000140.1 GCA_020054815.1 Peptococcaceae bacterium
TAGTAAAAGGGAACTGCGTACGCGGGTTCCCTTTTGTGCGCAAAAAGAAGGCCTGCGAGGCCTTCTTTTTGCGATTATTGGATATCCGATTTCTGCTTTCCGAATTCCGACAAAAACCACCAGTACTACCAACTATCAACTACCAACTACCAACTAATTTACGCTCGCACTGCCCCAGTTTCCCTCGCCGCTTTGGCTACGGCTTCCGCTATAATATCTGCTAATGTGCCTGTCATACTGCAGGTAAACAGTGCATACACATAAAAGTAGTGTATTTCACACGTATCTTTGCAGTCTGCTGGGGAGACGGGAGTTATGAGACAGGCCGCACTAAAAGTGATCATCGTATTAATCAAAAGCCTGGGAGTTTTGACAGTCTTTACGGGTTTGGCTCTTATTGGAAACCACCAATTCCTGTGGGGCCTTATTGCCTTTATCGTAGGCATCACTACCCTGGGCTTCCATGAAGAGGGGTGGAACTAGTGGAATTTACTATGAACCATCCGGTACTCTTTTTTTTACCCATTGTTGTCAGTTTTGTTTTGCACATTGTTATTAGTATGGGTTTAATCATGGAAGCCGGGGCAGGGTTTTATCGTTTCTTCATCTACTATGCCAGTGCAGCTTTTCTCGTGGTTTATCTATTGATGTTCAACCAGGGGGTTACGCTGGCTACCACCAGGGTAGTCATAGATTACCCGGGAAAAAACATTTACCTGGAGAACCAGTATGGTTCGGTGCGGGTTCCTGCCGGAAATATCAAGGGAGTTATTGTAGAAAAACAAAAGAATCAATACGAGACCGTGTGGGTGATAAGTCACGAACAGACATTTTATATTGATAGAAAATTCTCCGGCTTTATTAACTTTTTGCCAGCCCTAGAAGCTTTAGTGGATTTAGACGAGCCCCGGTATGCAGGGGATGCCTTGATCTACCCCACGCGTCATACACCCAAAAATACTTCTCTGGAAATTACCAGGAAAGATAATACATTGAAAGGCGATACCCTTTATTACCTGCCCTGGATTTTAGTTATGCCTTTCTTTAGCTATAAGCTGGGAATAAAAACCTGGCTGGGCACCAACCGGTATCTTCTGCTGTATATCCTTACCTATGGGCTGCCGATTATGCTCTTATCTTTTATCTTTCATCTCTCCTTGACTATCGGTATTTTTCTTATTTTTTATCCCGTGTATTTGTTGTTTCTCAGTGCCGCCTGTATTCCCGAACACATTAATATCGACTGGCTAAAGAAAGGTTAGCCTTGGTGCCTGGCACCTTACTAAGTTATTGGTGGAAACAGCCATCTTGTATTTGTATGTGCAAGTGGCTGTTTCTTTGTTTGTTCCTTTGGATACTCTAAAGAAAAATCACAAATACTAGATTAAAAATAAAAAGGAGGTTCCTGGCTTGAAAAAATTGTTCGGGATAGCGGTGATTTCTCTTACAGTAATTTTTTTATTTACCGCATATTTCGTGTCCGTGACCCAGGTGCGACCTTTATACATCGGTGTATCCGGTTCCGATGTGCGGCAAGTACAGTCAAAGCTTAAAGCCCTGGGTTTCAGCATACCTGCGGCTGTCAAAAGCAGCCGGGGTGGTACCGTTTCCAGCAATGACGTTTATGTCTTATCAAAAATTATCAGCGGGGAGGCCAGGGGTGAATCTTTTGTTGGACAGGTCGCCGTAGGCGCTGTTATAGTCAATCGGGTTAAAAACCCCAACTTTCCTAATACTGTCTACGGTGTGGTTTTTGAACCTGGGGCCTTCGATGCCGTCTCGGATGGACAGTACTACCGGCCTCCTACGGAATCGGCGGTAAAGGCGGCCCGTGCAGCCATTAATGGCTGGGATCCTACAGGCGGAGCCCTGTACTATTGGAATCCGGCCACAGCTACATCAAGGTGGATCTGGTCCAGGCCGATTATTGCCCGCATTGGGCGGCACGTCTTTGCCCGGTAAAGTTAGTTGTTAGTTGGTAGTTGGTAGTTGTCAGTTGGCAGTTGGTAGTAACCGGCGTTTCCCGCCCGAAACCCAAATTAGTAGTAAATTTACGGGCAGCTGGTAATGGGTGGCGGGGAGCGATAAACTTCGTCGGATGTCGGAAGTCGGAAAGCGGAAAGCGGAAAAGGGACAGGAATGTCTCCAATAAAAGGGGGAATAAGGATGAGAAAATGGGTTTACTGGGTTTTACCCGGCATATTGACAGTGGCGTTACTAGCTACAGGATACTGGGGTTATACTGAATATTATGCCCGCCAGAATTTACAAAACAGGGCGGAAAGCCAATATCAGAAATCATTCCATGAATTGAGCTGGCATATTGATACCATTGCTGGACAATTGGCCCAGACGCTCATCAGTTCATCGAAGGAACAGGCTATCTTAGGCCTGGCCACTATCTGGCGTCAGGTCTTTGCCGCTCAAGAGGATCTGGGGGCCTTACCCCTGGCCTTTGTCCCTTTATCGAAAACGGAAAAGTTCCTTTCCGATACAGGGGATGTTTCTTACGCCCTTTTGAACCGGACAGCCCAGGGACAAACGGGGCTTACGGAAAAAGATCTTAAGACCATAGAACAGCTTTACCAGCGGGCCAAAGTCTTAAGGGAGGATTTAGCAAAGGTTGCTTCACAAGTCCTGGACCAGGAACTGAGCTGGACCCAGGTGGAGGTATCTGCGGTACAGGCTAATGGAGAATTAGCCGATAATACTATTATTGACGGTTTCCAGCTCATGGAGAAAAAAATGGAGGAATACCCGGAACTCAACCTGGGCGATGATTTTACGCCGGTAAAGCCTGATGTGAAAAAAATAAGGGGCAACCGGGATATCAACGCGACAGAGGCCCAGAAAATTGCCCAAAAATGGTGGTTTCCCCCTGATGACAAACATCAGGCCAGAATCAGCTACGAAGGTGTAGGGGATATTCCTACCTTCGGTATAGAGTTCCCCCCCGTGGAAAACGAAAATGTACCTGTTTATGTGGATGTTAGTAAACTGGATGGTACCATCATCTGGGCCATGAAACCGAAGACCGTGGGTAACGTGACCCTGGATTTAAGCGCCGGTGAACGTAACGCTAAAAGTTTCTTGCAGAGCCATGGTCTGAACGATATGGTCCTGGTAGAAGTGGACCAGGGAGATGGTACAGGCATTTATACCTTTGTGCCGCGGCAGGGTGATATTCTTCTTTACCCGGACCAGGTAAAAGTACAGGTGGCCCTGGATAACGGCGAAATTATCGGCTACGAAGGAACACCCTATTATATGTACCATAAAAAACGGGACTTAGGGTCGCCGCGCATCAGCGAAGCCCAGTTGAGAAAACAAGTTAGTTCTTTTTTAAATGTAGAATTAATTCGTCCTGCCTTAATTGCCAATACCTGGGGAAAAGAAATTCTTGCCTGGGAAGTACGGGGGTCCATAGATACGGAGAAATTCGTTATTTTCTATAATGCCCTCACTGGCAGCGAGGAATCCATTGTACGGATTACGCCGCCGCCTAAATTCGATTTTAATATAGAAGGCTAGGTAAAAGCTCCGCTTCTGCGGGGCTTTTGAGTTGGTAGTTGGCAGAAGGTAGTGCGGAACATATAATTGTGGCAATTTAAAAGGAGTCTAACTTGACAGAAGTTGGGGGAAGTATTAATCTAGAGTATGAATTGTTGGTAGACAATGTAAAACTCAGTGATAACAAACTAAGTATTGGGATGAGCTCGTGACTCGTTGCTGTTAATTTTAATATCTGATTGGGAGGGACATTGGGAGAGAATGAGCATTGTTTCTAATGTACGGGAAAAAATCCGTCTCCAGATAGAAAAAGCCCTGGAAGAAGCACGGGCTAAAGGTGCACTTACTTTTGAGTCTATACCGAATTTTGTCCTGGAAGTACCCAGGGAAAAGGCCCACGGCGACTTTGCCACTAATATTGCCATGCTCCTGACTAAACAAGCAAAACTTCCTCCCCGTGTCATTGCTGAACACCTGGTGGCTAACTTTTCCAAAGAAGCCACCTGGGTTGATAGGATAGAGATTGCCGGGCCCGGCTTTATCAACTTTTATCTGGGCACCGGCTGGCTTTATGCCGTCCTGCCGAAAGTGATCAAGGAAGATACGGCTTACGGTAATTCCACCTATGGTAACGGGGAAAAAGTCCAGGTGGAATTTGTCAGCGCCAATCCCACAGGATTATTACATATGGGGAATGCCAGGGGAGCAGCTCTGGGGGATACCTTAAGTAATCTCCTGGAGGCCGCCGGTTTTGATGTGACCAGGGAGTTTTATATCAACGATGCCGGGAACCAGATAGAAAATTTTGGCAAGTCCCTGGAGGCACGTTATCTTCAGTTAATGGGTGAGGATATACCCTTCCCGGAAGAAGGGTACCACGGGGAAGATATCATCACCACAGTAAAGAATATCATTGCCGAAGTTGGCGACAAATATCTCCCTATGGATTCGGCTTTACGCAGGGAATTTCTCATTCAAAAAGCCCTGGAAGAGAAGCTCGGCGCCATTCGTAATGATTTAGCCCGTTTCGGGGTAGAATATGATGTCTGGTTCAGTGAGCAAACCCTCCATGACAGCGGAGCCATCGCCCAAACCATTAAGGAACTCCAGGAAAAAGGGTATATCTACGAAAAGGAAGGAGCACTCTGGTTTAAGTCTACCCTTTTCGGTGACGAAAAGGACGAAGTAGTTGTCAGGTCCAACGGGATCCCCACCTATTTTGCCGCAGATATTGCTTATCATAAGAATAAATTTGAGAGAGGCTTTCAAAAAGTTATCAACATCTGGGGGGCAGACCACCACGGTCATGTGGCCAGGATGAAAGGTGCTGTAAAAGCGGTAGGCTACGACCCTGACCGCCTCCATGTCATCCTCATGCAGCTGGTACGCCTTTTCCGTGGTGGGGAAATTGTGCGTATGTCCAAAAGAAGTGGGCAGTATGTTACCCTGAGCGAGTTAATGGATGAAGTGGGTAAGGATGCCGCCCGGTACTTCTTTGTCATGCGCAGCCCTGACAGTCATTTGGATTTTGATTTGGATCTTGCTAAAGCCGAATCCTCGGAAAATCCGGTTTATTACGTGCAATATGCCCATGCCCGTATTAACAGCATCCTAAAAGCCAGCGGCACAGAGCTGCCTCCCGTGGAGAATGTGGATTTTACTTTACTCAAGGAAGAGGCGGAACTTGAATTGATTCGCAAGATTGCCGACCTGCCCGAAGAAATAGTGGGTGCTGCGGTGAATATGGAGCCCCACCGGATTGCTCGGTATGCCCATGATCTTGCTTCGTTGTTTCACAGCTTTTATAATAGCTGCCGCGTGCTCACGGAGGAAGAAGAATTGCGTAAAGCTCGCCTGTGTCTCGTCGATGCGGCCCGTATAACCCTGCGTAATGTCCTCCATCTCCTGGGCCTAAGTGCACCGGAAAGAATGTAAAGAAAAAAAGGAATAGAAGGGGTGTGAGCAAATGCAAGAAGTTAAAAATATTAATCCCGGTCAATCCGAAGTTGAGATAGCTTATCACATATTAAAATCAGGGGGGCAGCCCAGGAATCTTCGGGAACTCATGCAGGAGATCTTCACCATAAAAGGGTTGCCCATGGATGACCCTCGCCTTATGGCAGCAGTTCATACCCAGATTAACCTCGACAACCGTTTTGCTCATCTTGGTCAAGGCAACTGGGGACTGAGGGAATGGACCCAGACCAAAGTTGTGCGCCGTGTTACTCCTTCTGGATTTAGTACCCGTGCTATACCTGTACGCCGCCGCTCTTTGCAGGATGAAATAGAATATGAAGACGGTGAATACAGTGAAAAATACGATATCATGCCCATGGATGATGAAGAGGATGAGTGGGAAGAATAAGGGCCGGACCCTTTCCGGCTCTTTTTCTGTTAGTTACTAGTTACTAGTTGCTAGTTACTAGTAACTAATGACTAGTAACTGGTAACTGCTGCTGTAAATACTCCTGAGCAAAAAGGCTGTTGACTAGGGCAGTGGGTAAGTATAGAATTTATAAGGTATGTCTAAATTAAGTTTTACAAAATATTAATTTATCGACGGATGTAAAGGAGGGGAAGAAAGTGACGACAAAGTATATATTTGTAACAGGCGGAGTTGTATCTTCCCTGGGGAAAGGCATAACAGCAGCCTCTTTGGGGCGCCTCTTAAAAAGCCGCGGGCTAAAAGTGGCTATTCAGAAATTCGACCCATATATTAACGTGGACCCTGGCACCATGAGCCCCTATCAACATGGCGAAGTTTTTGTTACGGAAGACGGGGCAGAGACTGATCTGGATTTAGGACATTATGAAAGATTTATTGATATAAATCTTAGCCGTGCATCGAATGTTACCACCGGTCAAATCTACTGGTCGGTTATTTCTAAAGAAAGAAGGGGAGATTACCTGGGGGGTACTGTCCAGGTCATACCCCATATTACCAATGAAATTAAAGAAGCCATTCACAGGGTGGCCAGGGAAACCCATCCTGATGTAGTGATTACTGAGATTGGCGGTACAGTCGGTGATATCGAATCTTTACCTTTTCTGGAAGCCATCAGGCAGATCAAGAGCGACGTGGGACGGGACAACGTCATGTATATTCACGTCACCCTGGTGCCTTTTCTCAAAGCTGCCGCTGAAGCGAAAACCAAGCCCACCCAGCACAGTGTCAAAGAACTGCGCAGTATCGGTATCCAGCCTGATGCCATTGTCTGCCGTTCGGAAAGACCCCTTTCCAAGGAGATGGAAGAAAAGCTGGCCCTTTTCTGCGACATAGACAAAGAAGCAGTGATTCAGGCCGTCGATGCCGAATCTATCTATGAAGTTCCTCTCATCCTGGAAAGCGAGGGGCTGGATGATATTGCCATCGAGCGCCTAGGCTTGCAGTGTGGACAGGCCCAGCTGGATGAATGGAAAGAAATTGTCCGCAAGATTAAAAATCCCCGCGGCTGCATTAACGTGGCCCTGGTGGGTAAGTATGTAGAACTGCCCGATGCCTATATGAGCGTCAGTGAATCCCTGCGCCATGCAGGAATCCACCATAATGTCTCTGTAAAAATAGATTTGATTTATTCCGGCGATTTGGAGAACGGCAAAGAGCCCGAGGAGATCCTGAAAAATGCCGATTGTATTTTAGTACCCGGTGGTTTCGGAGATAGAGGGATAGAAGGAAAAATTAAGGCCATCAAGTATGCCCGGGAAACAGGGAAACCCTTTTTAGGGATTTGTCTGGGCATGCAGCTGGCTGTGGTAGAGATAGCCCGCAGCCTGGCCGGTCTCGACGCCAACAGTTCAGAGTTCAACAGTGAAATTCCTCATCCCGTTATCGATCTTCTGCCTGAACAAAAGAATATTGAAAACCTGGGTGGTACCATGAGATTGGGCAGCTACCCTTGTGTTCTTACCCCAGGCACTAAAGCCTATAAGGCATACGGTGAAGCGGAAATATCTGAGCGGCACCGCCACCGTTTTGAGTTTAATAACCATTACCGGGAGATTTTAGGCAGCCACGGGCTGGTCTTTAGCGGGCTTTCTCCCGATGGGCGCCTGGTGGAAATTGTAGAGCTGGCCGGTCACCCCTGGTTTGTAGGCTCCCAGTTCCATCCCGAATTCAAGTCCCGTCCCAATCGTCCCCATCCTCTTTTCCGTGACTTTATCGGCGCTGCCGTTGAACAGAAAAAGACGCAAGCTTAGCTTGCGTCTTTTTGCCAAATACTATCAATAGGGAACTACCAACTACTA
>JAIHAN010000141.1 GCA_020054815.1 Peptococcaceae bacterium
TGCTTTCAACATTGCTCTCCGATTTTACCTCAATGGGGAATATATCATTTTCTCTCTGAATCAGAAAATCCACTTCATAACGGGGATTGTCCATCGTCCAATAACGCGGCACTACCTCAAACTGGTTTCTCAGTGCTTGGAGCACATAATTCTCACTGAGCGCTCCCTTGAACTCCACAAACAGGCGATTGCCTTCGCCGAAAGCAGAGGGTGCCAAGAGCGACAGGCGGCGCAATAGTCCCACATCCACCAGATAAAGCTTGAAGGCGGACAGATCGTCATAGGACGAAATCGGCAGCCCCGGCGCGCTGCTGCGGTATATCTTATAAGTCAGGCCCGCATCGCAAAGCCATTGCAGCGCATCCTCATATTCTCTGGCCCGGGCGCCTTCCTTGACCACTTTATAGATAAATTTTTTATTCTCCCTCGCAAGCTGGGACGGAATTGACTTCCAGATAAGTGAAATCTTCGGGAAATCCTTGGGATCCGGATGCTTGGCAAAATCCCGTTCGTATGCCCCTAATATATTGGAAAGCACATGCTGCATCAGCTCAACATCCCGGTCTTCCGTCCAAGATCTAACGGATTCCGGCATTCCGCCGGTCACGAAATACATCTTCAGCTTTTCATAAAGGGGATTGAAAAAAGCGTCCGGGATTGGCTCAATCCTGTCTATGCTGTCCAGGTAAGAGGCAAAATTGCCGTCGCCGTTGGCCATCAAAAATTCGGTGAAGGTCATGGGCCCGATTTCTAAAAAATCTACCTTGCCAACGGGGAAAGAGGCAGGCTTGGACAGGGCAATGCCCAAAAGGGAACCTGCGCAGGCTACATGATAGTGGGGAGTGTTTTCGCAGAAATATTTGAGCGTATTCAAAGCGTTAGGACATTCCTGTATCTCGTCGAAGACTATAAGGGTGGCCTCCGGCTTATTCGGCTTGATGGTTTGGCCGCTGGCCATCATCAGGTTTTGCAGAATGCGCTCAACATCCTTGGTGTTTTCAAAAAACTGCTTGTATTCCGGATGCTCGTCAAAGTTGAAATAGGCGATATTTTCATAATAGCGCCTGGCAAATTCTTTCAGCAGCCAGGTCTTGCCCACCTGCCGGACACCTTTTAATATGAGCGGTTTCCGGTGCCGGGAGTTTTTCCACCTCAGCAACTCCTGCATAATCAGCCTTTCCACAATATCACCTCCAAAATATCACATTTTTATACATAATACGCGTCATTTAATCACACTTTTATATATTATTATAACCACATGCTCAGTTTTAAGTCAACAGATCACACACATATTAAAACCTGCCTCGTATAAATCAAAGGCAGGTTCTATTATCAGCAGATTCAATTATCAATATATATACAACTGGACACTGGTCACCGGTTACTGGTCACGGTTAACGGTTCACGGTTCACCTTTTGGCAGGTAGTCCCGGGGGTTCACTACCTTTCCGTCTTTGAGCAGTGAATAGTGGAGATGAGGACCTTCCATTACTTCATTTAGACCGGGCTGCCCCACTATCCCTATACTCTGCCCTTTCTTCACAACATCCCCCGTTTTGACAAAAACATCTTCCAGGTGGGCGTAAACACTCTGCCAGCCATCCCCGTGGTCAATGGATACCTTCAGCCCTTCACTCTTAGTGGTTTCTACTTTGCCTATTTTCCCCTCCAGGGCTGCCCCTGCCTCGGTACCCCTTTTTACTTTGATATCGATGCCGTTATGATAACGATAATCACTGAAGGTTTTAGAATAGGTCAAACCAACTTCCTGGATTACCTCCCCTTTTACCGGCCAGGTGATGTCCTTGATATTAGTAACAGTATTGACTTTTCCTGTTTGTGTTTGAACCGCGGCCTTTATTTCAGCTTTATCTTTTGCTCTGGGAGTTGTTGGCAGAGAATTGAGCTTTTCCTGAGGTTCCTGTAGAACGATTCCTGTTACGGTAGAGCGTTCTTCTTTCATACTGTTAGCCTGTCCCATCACACTGGTCAAAGGGTAGTCGCTCTTTTTCATGTCTTTTACTTGGAATCCCTTGCCCATAAAAGGAATGATGATGCTGAATATCAGTAAAACAACCCCTGTGTAAATTCCTAAGGTTTTTAATTGTTTGCTTTGTCCATTTAAAAGTTTACTAAATTTTTCACGGATCACGGAAAATCACCACCTCGCTAATATTATTGCCAATCTTTGGGGTTTTTAGTTGTCAGTTGGTAGTTGTTAGTTGATAGTGATATTGGCAGTAGATATGCTATGTGCTATGATACAAGCAAGGAGGTAAGTAACAGTTACAGATTAATTGAACAAAAGCAAATAAAAAACAATAATCCATTGACATCGAACAAGTGTTCTAATTAGAATAATGGTAAGGGGTGGTGTCAATGGAAAAGATGCTAACATCTCATCAGGCAGCAAAGCTATTAAACGTATGGCCTCACACGTTGCGCCGCTGGGAAAGAGAAGGGAAATTAAAACCATTGCGCACACCCGGCGGTCACAGGCGTTATAAAGAATTGCAGATAATGGCTTTGATTGGTGAAGAGATAACTGTTATTGAAAGCGAGGTGGCTGCCGGTGAAAACGACAGCGATGGGAGTAATCCTTGAACTCACCGAAACCCAGCAAGCCTACCTCGATAACCTCATGGCCCGTTACTGTGCAGCAGTCAGGTGGAGCTTTAAAAGATTGCTGGAAGGCAAAGGAATCCAGGACATCCGCCAAGGCGTGCAGGTCAAGTTTAACCTCAACTCCCGGCAGGCTAACGATGCGGTGTATGATGCCCAAAGCACCATCAAAAGCCAACATGAATTGGTAAAGTTACACTACGCCAATACTCTGGCCAAAGTAGAATTTACCCAAAAGCGAATAGCCAAAGCCAAATCGTCCAGGAAAAAAGCCAACCTGCAAAAACGGCTGGAGAAAGAACAAAGAAAGCTGTCATACTGGCAAAAACACCTGGAAGCCAAGAGCTTTCCGGCAGTTGTTTTCGGCGGCAAGAAACTGTTTCTGGAAAGATGTAAAGGCAATATCACCCGGAAAGAGTGGCAGGAAGCAAGAAGCAACCGTTACCTGTCCCGGGGAGACAAGACCAAGGGCGGCAACTTGAACACTCGCTTATACGAAGTTGATGGTCAAATCTATCTTGATATAGCAGCGGAACAGGTGCAGACGGAGAAATCTGTCAGATATAACCGGATTACAGCGCCGGTCTACCTGGCCCATAAACCCTCAAAAAAGACGGGTAAAATTAACGGACGGAACTACCGGCAGATGGTAGTGGATTATCTAAAAACAGGCGCTGCCTATCAAGTAGAAATAATCCGTAAGGACGGCAGGTACTATATTCATGTCACCATCGAAGAAGATATTCCGGTTCCCTATCATGCCCACAGTGTTGTTGGGGTAGATACCAACCCTGACGGCTTAGGGGTGGCTCTGACAGACTGCCTGGGGCAGTACCGTGGCAGTCAGTGGTTAAGACAGGGAGAATGGACTTATGCCAGAAGCAACCGGAGGGATAACCTTATTGGAGAAACGGTAAAGAAAGTAGTGGCTCTGGCAAAGGAAACAGGCAGCGCCCTGGTGATAGAGGACTTAAAGCTTAAACACGACAAGTCCGTAACGGCCAAATTTAACCGTATGAGTCACGGTTTTGTCTGGTCAAAATTTTTGGCAGATGCAGAACGGAGGGCTTTGAGGGAAGGAGTGCCGGTGTTCAAAGTAAAGCCGGCCTTTACCTCGGTAATAGGAATTCTGAAATACCAGCACCAGTACGGGTTATCAAACCACCAGGCAGCAGCCTTGGTGATAGCCCGGAGGGGTCTGGGTCATGTTTCTGAAAGAGTTCCCAAATTACTGGCAGACAGGTTTATCAAAGCAAAAGAAGGCTTTAGAAAGCTAAATGACTGGCAGCAGTGGTCTGCTGTCAAGAAAGCAATATTAAAACATCTAAAGAAGAAAGGGGTGAACAGTCTGGTTTCCTGGCATGTTCACCGGAAAGAACTGTTAGGTGTAGGGTAAAACCCTATTCTCATAAGTTTGCGTTATGGCAGCAGTACACGCTGTGAAAGGCTGCTGTCATAAGTTGACTACCGAGGCAAGGGTAACACCCTTTCTGGGCAGGACGGACCCGGCACTCAATGGAACAAGAGTATTCTTCGCAGAAGCGGATCTTAAAAGTCACAGCTGCTTTTAGAAATATGCTGATAAAATTGAGTGCCGGGACGGCGGTGAACCGCAAGGTAAACCACCCGGAACATAAGCGAGAGCTTATGGCCTAGCAGTTGAATCCTGTGACACTGCCTCTCGTTAGTCGACGGGAGAGAAAACTAAATGAATCTGGATTATCCTGTATAAATCAGATATGTTTAGCTTTCAGAAACCAGGTGTTGTTGGTGGAAGGAAAATTGTTAGAACAAATCCTCTCAGAGATTAAGGGCATAAATAAACGACTTGACAATATGGATTCCCGGTTTGACCAGGTGGACTCCCGGCTTGGCCAGGTGGATTCCCGGCTTGACCAGGTGGACTCCCGGCTTGACCAGGTGGATTCCCGGCTTGACCAGGTGGACTCCCGGCTTGGCCAGGTAGAGTCAAGGCTTGGCCAGGTGGATTCTCGGCTTGACCAGGTAGAGTCAAGGCTTGGCCAGGTGGATTCCCGGCTTGACCAGGTGGATTCTCGGCTTGACCAGGTAGACTCCCGGCTTGGCCAGGTGGAGTCAAGCCTTGACAAGGTGGAAAAGAGACTAGACTCTGTCGAAAAGAAAGTTGAGGGACTAGAATCAGGGCAAAAGGAACTCTACATGCTGACACGCAGCTTGGAAGAGAAGACAGCGGTGATATCCGGCACCCTGGTGAGAGCGGAAGAGAGATTAACCCATGTGGAAGGCGCGATGACAAACCTGAGCAAAGAATTCAGGAAATTTAAAGAGTTTTCATTAAAAGTTCTGGGCAAGCACCAGATGGAAATAGAGGAAATAAAAGAAGAACTGCAGGAAAATATTTAACATGAATTAGAAAGCAGCGGGATTATCCGCTGCTTTTTCAATAGTAAATGTTTTACCAACTAATGCGTGCAAACCCCACCCCAGTGTAGTAATGGGTGAGAATCTGGCGGTAGTCTTTACCCTGCTCGGCTAAGGCCGCCGCTCCATACTGGCACATGCCTACCCCGTGTCCATTGCCGCGGGTGATGAACAGGATGCTTTCTCCTTTTACCTGCCAGTCAAACCAGGTTGAGGCCAGCCCCAGCTTGCTTCTAAGCTCGGTACCGCTGATTATCGTATTACCGAAACGCATGGTTTTGACGCGGCCTGTACCCGTCTTCTCCATGACCTGGATATAGTTTTTACCTGTTTGCAGTTTACTTACGGGTATGGACTGGAGGCTTGTTCCCAGGGCTTTGTCCAATCGCGCCAGGTCAATAGTATTCACAATCTCCCGGTAACGGTCCTGGTGGTCAACACAGGCAACACTGCGGAGGTAAGGAATTTGAAATTTCCAGACATCCTCGGAATTTTCCGTCCGACCTCCGCCGCAGGAAGAATGATAGACAGGGTCAATCAGTTGCCCTTGATAAACCAAAACCTGCCCCACTGTCTCCTGTACTGCCCTCACTATTTTCTTTTTATAGGCCCGGTATCCCCAGACACCCCAGCGGTTTTTCATCTCCTCACTGCTGATCCAGGCCTGGTTAAGGGCGGGATTGGTGCTGAGATCAGCATCTTGGTTAAGGTTTTTTATCCGGGGGTCCGGTACCTGTAAGCGCTTGACAGCATAGGTACGGGCAGCTACGGCCTGGGCCTTCAAGGCCTCTTCCGGAAAAGAAGCGGGCATTTCCGCAGCCACTACCCCTACCAGGTATTCTTCCAGGCCCAAATACATAAGCTTGTTTGTTTGGTGATTTAATACCCGCACCCTGGCTGTATCGCCTTTGATTTTAATATCTCCTTCATCTTGAAATAAGAGAGAGATCCCCCAGGGGATAAGGATAAGCAAGAAGAACAACAATATCCCCCATTTGAGAAAACCTCTCCTTTTCCTTCTCCGGGGCCATAAGGCCATGGTCATCATCCTTTGTAAAAAACCATACTAGAACAGCATATGTCCAGGATGCTTAATTTAGACCATCTATGACTGATTCGCTTCCCGAACGCTAAAATAATAGAAAATGATTTTTCCCCCCAAATAATAAGAGAGACTGTCGATGAGTCTCTCTGTAAGCAAACTTATATTTATTATTTCGGGTATCGGGAGGCGGGTAGCTGGAAGCGCAACTTACTCCCTGGTAATTCTCGCTCCCACGGCCTTAAGCTTACCGACAATATTATCATAGCCCCGGTCGATATGATGCACATTAGTAATTTCCGTATCTCCTTCAGCGACCAATCCGGCAATTATAAGTGCGGCACCGGCTCGAAGATCGGAGGCTTTGACTGGTGCTCCGTTAAGCTGGCGAACGCCTTCTACCACAGCGCTGCGTCCTTCAATTTTGATATCTGCACCCATGCGCCTCAGTTCTTCTGCGTGCATAAAACGGTTTTCAAAAACAGTTTCGGTAATAATACTGGTACCCTGGGCTATGGTCATCAAGGCCATAAACTGGGCCTGCATATCGGTGGGAAACCCTGGATAAGGCAAGGTCTTCACATCCACGGCTTCAATGGGATTCTTTCCAATGACTCTAATCCCGGAACCTTCCTCGTATATCTCCACACCGGCTTCGATGAGTTTGGCGATGACGGGTTTTATGTGGTCGGCAATGACATTCTCCAGGAGGAGGTTCCCTCCTGTAGCAGCCCCTGCCACCAGGTAGCTGCCTGCCTCGATCCTGTCGGGAATCACATTATGAACAGTTCCGCCAAGGCTTTTCACACCTTCAATTTTGATGACATTGGTACCTGCACCTTTCACTTTACCGCCCATGGCGTTGATAAAGTTGGCCAGGTCTACAATTTCCGGTTCCTCTGCTGCGTTTTCTATGACAGTTGTCCCCTGGGCCAGGCTAGCTGCCATCATAATATTTTCGGTAGCACCCACACTGGGATAGTCCAGGTAAATCCGGGCTCCCGTTAACCTGGGCACTTCAGCCTTAATATAACCGTGGTCCATGCTGATCCGGACACCCATGGCTTCAAAACCTTTGAGATGCAAATCAATAGGACGGGTCCCAATGGCGCAGCCACCGGGCATGGAGATCCTGGCTTTTCCCAATCTCCCTAAGAGAGGTCCCATCACCAATACGGAAGCACGCATTTTCCTTACATATTCATAGGGTGCTTCACATTTATTTATATCGCGGCAGTTTATATCAAGGGTATTACTGTCAACCATCTTTACACTGGCACCCAGTTCCCCCAAAACGCCGCAAATCGTATCAACATCGGCGAGATGCGGTACATCCTGAATCCGGCAATTGCCTTCAGACAACAGTGAAGCTACAATAACAGGCAATACGGCATTCTTCGCTCCACTTACGGTAATCTTTCCCTGCAAAGGCTTACCGCCTTTTACTATAATCCTGTCCAATAACATTCCTGGTTACAAAACCGCAAATTAGTCTTTTAAGTGGTTTTGCTTACAGGTACACCTCCTTTCATAATTTATCCATCTGTGCCAAGCTTGCTGACTATAAATTCGGGACAAACATCCATTTTCCTGCCTTTTCCTGCCAATTACAGTGAGGTTTTCCCTGGCATTTTTTAACAAGCAATTTGCAGCTCTAATATTCTTGATAAATTAAAGGGCTTCCCACGTGGATGTAGGTTGAATCCTTATCAGCATGAAAGCGTAAAGCAATGTTAATATTAAGCTTTTGCTTGTTGACTGTCAAGAAACCCTGGCCCTGATTTGTATAGTACGTCAGGCTGGTCACTTGCTCTTCTTCCATGCCTTCCACAAAACGGGCTTCCACCGTTTCAGCCAGAGACTGGGCTAAAAGTGAGCGTTTGGCAGGAGATAGCTTCCCGGGTAAGGTACCGGTCCAGACCACACCGACCTGGTGTTCGCTCCCGATACGGGCCAATGCGGCAGAAATATTACCATACATTACCTGAGCAGCAGTTACATCATTTGTACGAAATGATAAGCCCAGATACGTTTCCCCCTGACCTGGGATCACCGGAATGACCTGGATCACGAGCTGCAAGATATTGCCCTCGTGCTCAACCAGGTTGGACAAACTAAGAAAACCGTCCTTTTCTTTTTGTATTACAGGTTGGGAATTTAGCCCTAATACCTCCGCTAAGATCTGGTATTGGGCCTTAAGCTTTTCTTCAGTATTCACTGTATTACTAATTTGTCCCCAGACCTGCAGATTTATTTCTTCTAAATTTGCACCGGATTGTGTAAATACTTTCCTGGCCAGCTGAAAATTATCCATCTTAGGCTGGCTGTCTATATTAAGAAATGTCCCCAACGTAGTACTGGGTATAGCCAGGAAAAGTAAAAAAAGTAGGCAAACCATACTCAAGAACAAAGAGCGCCAAAGCATCTCCAAACCTCCTCTTTACCATCTAAGCATAGTTTTTCCTACTAATTGCCATTTTATTCCGACTGTAAGAACATTTGTATTATTTAACCATTATGTCCTTGACGTCGACAGCTTTATCGCTTACTACAACCAATCCTATATTACCAGTATATTCTGGGTTGTCTACCATGGTGAATTGGAGACCTTTTTTCCGGGCCAGTTGAATATATTCCCTTGCTTCATTAAGGTTCGCCTTCTGATTGATCACTAATTTATGGGCCCGCGGATCTTGTATGGCTTCCTTGATTTCGGGGTAAGTACCCGGTTCGTCAATCTGCTCAAAAGTTAAGGCCTTTAAAATACGCTCCCTGAACTCACCCAGGTACTTTCTTCTCTCATCTTTTTTTAACTCCGGGTCTCCCTGGATGCCTCTGGCGATAATCTCTTCCAGTTCAGAACGGTCATTCATA
>JAIHAN010000142.1 GCA_020054815.1 Peptococcaceae bacterium
TGTGAGTGAGGAAGCTTTTCTGGAGGAACTGCGCAAAAACGAAGAAATACTATTTGAAATCATAGGAAAACGCCCTCGTTTAGTGAGGGAACCGGGGGGTAAGTTTTTAGGTAAACCTGATAAGCAAGCCTTTATTTTTACAGCAGGTTATTTATTAAAAGGCTGGAATGTGGATTCCTATGATTCCCGTAAGCCAACTCCCGCAGCTGAGCAGATTATAAATAATGTCATAGCTCAGGGCACAAACGAACGCCTCTGGAAAGAGATGATTATCCTTTTTCATGACGGACGGCCCCGGCCATGCCAGCACGGTAGAAGCCTTGCCTACAGTGATAGAGTATTTCCAAGCCCAAGGGTTTACGTTTGAAGTTTTTAAGGAGACACCTGTGTAATGTTTAAAAAACCTACGATAGCTTTATTATTTATTATACTTATTTTAGGTCTTACTATATTTTGTATTTATCAAAACAACAGTATCGTTATTGCAAAATCGATTTATAGCAATTCTAAGATACCAGGTGATTTTGACGGTTTTACAATAGTGCATATTTCTGATTTACACAATAAAATGTTTGGGGATGACCAGGCAGAAATATTAAATAAAGTCGGAAGTCTTTCACCGGATATAATAGTTGTTACAGGTGATCTGATTGACAGGCGAAAATATAATTTAGATATTGCTATGGCATTTGTTTCAGAAGCCGTAAAAATAGCTCCCGTATATTATGTTTCAGGGAATCATGAAGCATGGTCGGGTAAATTCCCTTTAATAAAGCAGAGTCTGATTGATGCTGGCGTCCGTGTTCTTGATGATACAGCTGCTGAACTTTCCAGAGGAAAAAGCACGATACATATTATGGGCTTAGCTGATCCTGATTTCTTAGCGTCTAATTATATTGATGGCACAAATACTAGTAAAATGACCGAACAATTAGACCAATGGGCAACAGATGAAAAATTTAAAATTTTACTTTCGCACAGACCCGAGCTTTTCGACTTGTATTGTGAAAACAAGATAGATTTAGTTTTTACAGGGCATGCACATGGAGGACAGATCCGAATTCCGCTTATCGGCGGATTGGTAGCGCCTGACCAGGGAATTTTCCCCCGATATACAAGTGGCAGTTATAGGAAAGATTCAACTACAATGTTTGTAAGCAGAGGTTTAGGTAATAGCATTTTTCCTATAAGAATATTTAACAGACCGGAGATTGTTGCCGTTACCCTAAGAAATCACAAGTAAAAGCATAATTCAGCCAAATTAGGCCTGTGATGTAACTAGTTGTACATTGCAGGCCTTTATTTAGATATAGTCAAAACTTTTAAAATAAAAATCTTGTGGGAATGTAATGATTTCGAAGCATGCGGTACTAATTAAATAGTAATAGAGTACCGGAGGAGAGGCCAGTGGGTTTTTGGCGCAAAAATACAATACACCCGAAAGTCTTACATTCACTATGCATTAGAACTATATATAATTTTACCTACCGGCTATCCGGAGATATAGAGGTTGCCGAGGTATTAACGGAGAAAGTGCTTTTAGGGCATCCTGATGATTGCAATAATGATGTGAAATTACTGAAGCATGCATGGATGGAATTCGTTAGATATAACTGGTGCAAGGATTGTAAAGGGGAAGAACCAGTCCAGCGAGCCCTACTTTCTTTAGGGCATGAACAACGCTGCGCTGTCATTCTTCATGATATCTTAGACTTTTCTTATAGAGAAATTGCTGTTGTTTTAAATACGCACGAGTCAAGGGTAGCTTATTTTATTTCTTCCGGTAGACAGGAAATTACAAAATCTGTTAAAAAACCAAATATTACTGGCTAAAAAATATAGGATTCCGGCTTCCTTTTGCCGAAAGAAGTAGGGTGGAGGGAAGCCATTGAAAGAATAATACAACTTTATGAACTTCATAAAGAAGCTATTCTACGTTACTTTTTACGAATGACCGGTAATAGGGAAGAGGCCAGGGAATTAACCCAGGAAGCCTTTTACCAGGCGTGTCTGTCTCTTTATCGCTTCAGACAAGAAGCCTCCCTCAAGACCTGGCTTTTTTCCATTGCCCGTAACGTTTATCTAAAGCACCTCCGAGAAAAAAACAAACATAAGACGGTTGTTTGGGAAGAAGACGTATGTTTTCCTGAGCAAAAAATTAAGGAAATAAATTCTCCAGCAGAAGTTTTAATTTTAAAAGAAGAACGGGAAAGAGTACAAAAGGCGTTAGCCCAGCTCTCCGAAACCGCGAGGACCATTATAATCCTGAAAGAATATGAACAACTTTCTTATGAAGAAATTGCCGGGATTTTCGGTCAAACAGTCAACTGGGCTCGGGTGACGTTTTTTCGGGCCAAAAAGCAACTGGGACAGGTTTACCGGGAATTGGAGGATGAGCAGGAATGAGGCAAAAAGAATGCAGTTTTATTCAAGAGTTATTGCCTTTATATGCAGAAAACTTAGTCAGTGAAGAAACAGCTCAACTCATTAAGGAGCATTTAGCTGGGTGTACTAGCTGTGCTCAAGATTGGGAGAATTTTATCCGACCCTTGCCTGATCCGGTATCACTGGAAAAATTTACCCCGGAAAAAAGGATTGAAAACAAGCTATTCAAGAGGCTCAAGAAAACTGTTGCGGCGGTAGTGCTGCTTGTGATCATGAGCGGGCCGGGCTAACTTACGCCTCTTATACAGCTGGAAAGCATATAGGCGCTGGTGATCCTGCTTACCGATTTGCTCAAGAGCTGGGACTCTTTACGGAGATTAAACAAACTCAAACCATTGATGAGTTCCGGGTAACCTTAGATAAAGGACTATTTGACAGTACTCGCAGTGTCCTGTTTATCAATTTGTCTTCCTCAACAAAAACAATTCCTCAGGTCAACATGGCTGATGATAGCGGAAAACAATATGAGCAGAGAAGGGCTAAGGGCTGGCACGGGAAATACTTTATGTTCGAATTTGAACCTGTCGGATTAGAGACACAGGAATTAATTGTTTCCCTCTCTCTGGATGAATCGCAAGAACACCGGGCTGAATATACCTTCCCCGTAGATGTGGTTAAAACTGCCCAATACACAAAGATAATCTACCCTAATCAAGAGAAGGAACTTTCATATCTCAAAATAACTCTGGATAAGGCAGTCCTTGGTGTCAGTGAATCGGAGTTTAAATTACGCTTTGACTGGCCGATAGATAATTCAGTGGCCGGTATCGGTCTGGGGAGGGGCAGCGCTTATTTCCCCACCTCTGTAACTAAGGTCCCTGATACACCGCCACCGCCGGGTATGGGTGCTCCTCCTCCGGGTGGATTAATGTCCGGTTATGCCTCTACGGTAGGAATCAATTATCGCCCACAGGATCCGCCCGAAAACCGTCCAGCTCTTTATGATTTAACAGGACGTCAGGAAGTAGAGGTGGAAGGGGCTGAATATAGGACGACTCAGTTTCCCTGCCAGGTAGTGGCCACCTTGAAATTTGCTCCGGTTAAGCGGGAAACGGAACAGCTGGAGTTGCTCCTGCCGCCGGTATATCTTTATAAAAAAGTGACAGAATCACCAAAAGTTCAGCTTAACTTCGAAGAGAAAAATGAGCTTAACCTGGAAAAGAATGTTGCCATCCCCCAAGGTAAACTCATTATCGAAAAGACCTGGCTGGAAAAGAATCAGCTCTACCTTAGTTATCGCTTAGAATCCTCCGTAAAACTAGAGACCATTGTGCCACATTTTGAACTCCTAGATAACCAAGGAATGAAACAGGGAAGTATGCGCTTCGACCGGGAAAAACCACAGATAATCATCTTTTCTCTGTACAATGAAGGAACTAAAGAATTCAACCTAAGCCTTGATAGTATAGGGGAACTGTTGCCTAGAGAGAAATTCACTTTGGATATGCGGGAGAAGTAACATTTATTACAGTCCCAATTCTTACAACAATAAGATAGCTTGCGGAGGATAAACTTGATGGATATTTTAAAAAAGCTCAGGTATTTGTTGCTGCTTGCATTTGGGGTTTTATTAATCAGTACTAACGCGCTGGCTGTTGAATACAGTCCAGGATACCGAATTAAAACAGCCCAAGTTGAGACAGAGATTGGCTATACCGAAGTTGCGGCAACCTTACATTTGCCCGGCAATGGGGATATCAAGGGAGTTGCTGAAACTGGCGCTGCCTATAACTATCTGGGGATAGCATTACCCGATGGGAAAAGTTTTGAAATTGGCCTGACCAAAGACAAATATGATCTTCAGGATGGACGCTGGTCAGTCTTTGCCTATGCTAATTACGAGGGTGCTTTCTCCTATTACGGAACAGAGGGGAGATGGGTTAATTTCCGGAGGGATGGCGCAGTATTTAACGGCCCCATCCTAACTGTTCCCGACGGGAGTACGGTTAATCTTAGTCTCAAGGTGCTGAAGAAAAATGAAGTCGTTTTTGATATCTCCGGTTTTGAACCACTTTACATCAAGATGCCAGGGGCAGACCCCCAAGGAGAAAAACAAGCGTTTCGCCGCGTGACCAGTCTTGTTACTGATGATCCGCAAGGCTTTTTCAAAAATACCCGCTGGTCTGCGGTAAAAATCAAAAAAGGCCAGGAACCTTATACTGAATGGGAACCAGGACCTGCAGAAGTGTGGCTGTCCAACAATATGGATAAAAACGATCCCTCTTCTTCCTGGGTCTCTGTAACAAAGGATAAGGAAAAAATTGAAACCATTAACATAAGCATCGATAACTTGACTAGAGAAAATAAACCCTATGCCTTTGAAATACAAAGCAAATCTGATGAAACAATGAGAGTGCAGTTTGTGGGCAACCAAATGTATCATGAGGGAAGGTATTTGGGTTTTGGCATCAACGGTAAACCAATGCTTTCCTTTAGATACATTGCCGAAAGATTTGGCTTTCGGGTGGATTATGACCCCCAAACTGGGACTTCTTTAGTAAAAAACGGTGAATATGGCTTCCAGATTAAACCCGGCAGCAAACTGGCCGAGATTTATTGGGCCGGGGAGAAGGTTAAAGAGAAGGAGCTTACTGAGAAACCTCAGGTAAAAAACAATGTGCTTTATCTCTACTCCCTTGATATTAGCGATCTCCTGGGCTTAATCCCCTACTGGGATCAGAGCGCGAAAACATGGGATATCTTGTACAGAGACTATACATATCAGGAACTGGCTTTCCCCACGGCCGTTAACGATAATGTGTTAACAATTAAAGGGCTCCTTTTTGATGATGGGCAACACTCCATGCCCCTGTTGGAAATAACGGATATGGCCAATGAAGTTCATTCCTACTCCAGCTCTGTTGGACTCAAAGAGCAGGGAATAGATTCGGAACATAAGTATGAAATGAGCAGCAACATCCAACTAAAAGAAGCAATTAACCGGCTTAAGGTTACCCTCACCATCGGTCAAAGAATTATTTTTGCCAAGAATATTGAAGTTGCAGTGAATATAGAAGCTAAGGAGCTAGTGGTAAATCCGCTTTATCAATCGCTCTATCAATTCTCCAGTCCGACTAAAGGATACATAAAGGTTACCCAGCCCGAGATAATTATCAGCGGTAAAGTTGCCGATACCAATACTTATCCGCCGGAAGTGGTTGTGTTTGTGAGGAAATCCGATAATCAAGAGGTCTTGCTTGAAAAAAGAGTACCGGTAACCGATGGCCAATTTAAGCATCAGCTGAACTTAGTAAATGGAGAAGGGTTATATAAGGTTACAGTAAATTCAATTATGGCCGGCCCCCACGGCCCGGTTTACCCGGAGATTACTAATTTTTATGTTAAATACCATTCAGCAAATTCCGAGGTCTAAATGTAAGGGGAATTAGATGACTAAACGGAAAATAATAGGTGTCTACTTTTTGTTTTTTCTCCTGGGCGTAGTCTTGGCCTATGGACACGGACTATATAGTCACTATAAGGATACCTTAGCTAAGATGCATGTTAAAGAAGATGCAGAATCAGGTATGAATCCCGAAACTTCAAAAAAAGAAGAGGAGCCTTTTGCTTTTTTGCTATTTGGTATCTCTGAGGCCAGTCCCCCGGATACATTTATTCTGGCCCTTATAGATGTAGAATTGCAAAAAGTTCAGCTTATTTCTGTTCCCCGGGATTCTTATGTGGATATTCCCGGTTACCGCAAAGATAAGATTAATTCCGCTTATTCTAAAGGAGGGGCCTCTCTCCTAAGAAAGACCTTGGAAAACTGGCTTGGCGTTAAAATAGCCGGTTATGCTTCCATTAATTATCAAGGTTTTATAGATTTAGTAAACATTATAGACGGACTTAATGTCAATGTCTCTCGCGACATGCAATACGATGACCCAGTTAACGGAACCCATATTAATATCAAAAAAGGGCAACAGGTGTTAGACGGCCAGAAAGCTCTTGATTTTGTAAGATTCCGCCAGAGTAATGACGGGAATCATGCTAGTGATTATGACCGAATGGAGCGTCAGCAAACAGCCCTGAAGATTCTGGCCGATAAACTGATCTCAATTAAATCTTTAAGTAGATACCAAGAGATTCTCAATATCCTTAGTTCTAACATCAAAACCACTCTAACAGTGGAAGAAATAAATCTGCTGATCCGCAAATTCTATTCCTTTGATACTAAAAATCTGCAGACCAGTTCCATCATGTGAGAAAGTATCTATGTGGATAAAGTCTGGTATGAACAGATACCTGATGAAGAATTGAAGCGAATAAAAGAATTAATCTCGGACTTTATGGAAGGATTCTCAAGTTAAAGGTGCAGATGGGAGTTTAGCGAAACGATGGAGGAACTATTCAGAATCATAATATATCTCATTTTGCTATCTATCTTTATATCTATACCATTATTGATAGGCCTTATTTACCGAAGTATTCTCAAGAGTAAATTTAAAATAATGACAGCATCCGTAGTGATAGCTATAATCCTGGTTCAGCTTATAATCATTGCGGCATTATATGTCCAGCCCATAATTACTTATTCCCCTAACATAATGGATGATACTATAAATAAGTACAGTGCTTGGGCAAGGGAGACTCTGGAGAAACCTTGGGCAGGGTTTTATTCACGTAACCTCCCTATCCTGGCTTATAGATTTTACATTACAGATCTGAGAAATGATTATGTTCGAGCGGAGGTTTTTTACTTTCCACTCGGTAAGATAACAGTCTTATGGGATGGCCTCTACGATATTGTGGAGCCTTTAAATTAAAAAACTGAAAGTGGTGCTAATAGATGAAGCTTTGCCCCAAATGTCACAGTGACAGTATTGAGAGAACCTCCTCCATCGGCTTAAGAGTTGTAATTTGTATACTTATCCTGATATTTATACCTTTTGGACTACTGTTTTGCTGGATACCTTTTGTCTTTCCTCATACTTATCAATGCCATAACTATGGTAAGGATATGAAAGAGGAAGAAGTGGTGGAAATGGATTGGCGGGAGAGAGAGGCACTCCTGGAAAAAGAGAAGCGTTTGGAAGAAAAACTTCAACCTCTATCCTGAAAATTAACTGACCCAAAAAAGGACAAAAAACAAGACCCATAAAACCAGCTTGTATTTCCCATATATTGGGTTCAACCCGGTTTAACTAAACCTTTGAATATTACTCTTAAGCTA
>JAIHAN010000143.1 GCA_020054815.1 Peptococcaceae bacterium
TATGGCCGATGAAAATCAGATTAAACAAGTGATTTTAAATATTGTAAAAAATGCAATCGATGTATTAAAGGGCACAGATAATCCGGAAATAAAGATCAGTTCCGGATATAGTCAAATAATGAATGAAAGCTTTATAACTATATTTAATAACGGGAAGAGTATGTCAGAAGAAGAAAAAAGAATGGTTGGAACGCCATTCTTTACAACAAAAAAGAAAGGGACAGGTTTGGGATTGAGTATTTGTCATCAAATCATGAAAGAACATGGAGGAAGAATAGATTTTGAAAGTGAACCAGGCATAGGAACATCTTTTACCCTGCATTTGCCAACGTGTTGAAATTAAAGCAATTGTTTTAAACTCTTTTTCTGGGTGTTGCCCCAAAGTAAAAGGAGCCTTTGCTCCAAAGGCCTTCCATAAGTAGCCTGATAGAACAGAAGCAGGTAATAAACCAACTCCCGTCATGTCGCATGTAGACCCATAAGGGTAGCTCGTTGATTGTCCGGTGCTATATCCGCTATGAAGGCCGATATATATCCCTGATTCTCCTAGCCTGGCCTGATATTTTAACCATGCTATTCCCTCCTTACTTTGTGATTGATTGGGCAGCTACATGCTATTTTTATCTGCCCATTTTTAATTATATTAAGAGTAAAATACTAAACCCCCAACTTAAGTTTCCCTTAGAGATAAGAAAACCGGTAAATACCATTACTCATTCTTCTGGTACTGGGAGAATGCCAACCATGCCAAATAAGAGTAGGAAGAAAACAGCATAGTAACCATAAGACTCGATAAACTGCAAAAAGTTTTCAGCAGACATTCTTTGTCCCACCTTTAAGTCCTAAATCCTTAATGGATTATACATTGCTTTTATAATACCTAATAGCCTGCAACCCCAGAATACATCCTACCAGCCAGAATCCTCCGGCAGCAAAACCTGCTAAAACATCACTTGGGTAATGAACACCTAAATAAATGCGGCTTATACCAATGGCGAAGACTAGGAACAAAAAAAGGGAAGTGAAAAAATATTTAAGTTTTTTTGTCTTTAGGTTAATCCACATTAAATAAGCCAGCATACCGTAAAAAGCAAAGGAAATCATGGCGTGACCGCTGGGAAAGCTGTATCCCGTAACTTTTACCAGTCTTGCAATGTCCGGCCTGCTACGATGAAAAGCCCATTTTAATATTTCATTCATGATCCAACTACCAGCCAAGGCTGTAATCACCATGTTTGAATCCCAAAAGTGTTTTTTAACTTTGCGAAGATATACCAAAACTACAAGGGCAAGAAAAATCATAGTAGCAGGAGACCCCATACTGGTTATCACTTTCATAATTAGGGTTGTTAATGGACTGTTAATTAGATTAATAACATCGATAACTATTTGATCAAATAGTTTTAGTTCGTTATTAATAAGGTCTTCAGCCAGCTTGGCAAATAGAAGTATAAAGACCAGACCGAGGACTAATCCCCCTATAAGGTAGTTTCCGAAAGCTCCGAGAGGAGAAATCTTTTTCGTATATAAATCTTCTAATTTTGTACGACTTTTAATCCATAATTTACGAAAACCAATAATAATCTTTGTACTCCTAAAAATTAAATACAACATGATTACTACAAGAGCCACTACGACAGTAATGATTTCCAAATAACTACTTAAAAACTCCTTTGCCTTTACCCCCATACTAAAAAGCAAAAGTCCTTCTAGGAAAAAACGTGCACCACGGCTTAAGAGGGAAGCTACTACGAACACAATTTTATTAATCCTGAAGATCCCGGCTCCAATGGTAAAAACCTTATAAGGGATAGGAGTAAAACCGGCTATTGCTACTGCCCAGCCCCCATAATTTCTAAAAAGCTCTTCCATCTTCCTAATTCGCTCTGGAGCAATCCACTTTTGTAGTAATGGTCTTCCAGCCTTTATGCCGATGAAATAACCAAAAATTCCGCCTAGAACCGAAGCTACAGTAGTGAGTAAGGCATACCACAAGGCTAATTTGGGTTCCCCCAATGACAAACCAATGAGTAGTATATCTGGAGGAAGAGGGAAAAAAGAAGATTCAGCAAAAGATACTAAAAATAAGCCCAGACTGCCGTAAACCATGAGAAATTCGGCAGCACTTTGTAACCATTGACTAAACAATTATGTCTCCCTCCCTGGTAACAGACTAACAGCTAAGGACCCCAGGGCTAAAACAAATATTACTATACCCCAGAACACCCCTAATAGTGGAAAATTAAGGAGAGCTGCAATAAATAAAGAACCGGTTAGAACCTGGTAAAAAGACTTGTTTCCCCAGGCAATACCTGTAAGTAAAAGCTCTCCAACTATTAAACTTAAAGCCCCCAAGCCAATTGGTAATAGGAAAATAAGCATGATCCCTAATAATACGGCTATAGGAATACCTATGATTGTTACCGTTAAAGCAACCAAGATTAAGCCTAATCCTAAAGTCGCTAATAAACCTAGCAACCCGGTTTTGATAAAGCTTTTTTGTAAAATGACTTTTGTTTGGTTAACCCTGGTTTTAAATAAAAATGCTGATATTAAGCTTGCTAATAATATAAACAAGGCTAAAAATAATTTCATAAGTTCAATGAAAATAAAGGCTCCTACACCTAACAAGAGGCTATTCAAATTCTCATTGGCAAGACTAATATGGAAGATGCCTTTCCCCACTTGTGCCCCAGGCTCCTGGGTTAATTCACCACCTAAAAGGAAGATCCGGTCTTTTATTCTAGCGGTATTAGTCAGAGTAAGATTTCCATTAATGACTACTACTTCATCAGTAACCTCACCAGAAATTATTCCGTCTTTCCCGTAAAGAAAAACATTATCGACTTTTTGGTTTTCAAAAATAATCATGGTCTTATTTGTTAGACCCTGCTCAGCCCAGACATTACCGGGGAAAAAGCTTAGAAAGAGAAGTAAGAGTAGCAGCAACCATATTTTTCGGCTCATGATACCAACTCCTTTCTGGCCATAGTAAGATAAAGGCGAGCAAATCCGTAAAAGGCAAGGATTCCGCCAGCCATAAATATTGCCCCGAGGGCGAGATTTATAGGAGACATAGGTACCCGCCAGCTTAGATTTACTACTAAGTTCAAGACAATTGTTAGGTTTTTAATAAGAACATACATTAAACCAAATAAGCTACTACCGAAGGGAACTAATACTATTCCTAAAGCAACCAGGCTTAAAATTCCCCAGGATTCAAACAACCTAACAAAAGGTGTCTCACTAATTTCTTCAGTCTGCAATTGCCCTAAAACTTTCGTGGCTAAGAAGGGGTTAACTGAAGGCCGGGGTAATTCTTGAACTGCCTTGGAAAGTAACTGCATCCGGTTAAGTGCTTCCTTACATTTTTGACAGGTTTGAAGATGTTCTTCAATGACACTAGACAGTTCTGGTGAAATTTCCCTATCCAAATAGGCAGATAAGTCTATTTCGCGGCAAGCACATTGGCCCATATTACATGTCTCCCTCTTTCAATTTATTAAATAGCATTTTGCGAGCAGAAAATAGGCGTGATTTTACTGTTCCCAGAGGAATATCCAAGACTTCACTTATTTCCTGGTAAGAATAATCCTCCCATTCCCTTAAGATTAAAGCTGCCCGATATTCGTCAGGTAAGAACTTTAAAGCCTTAATTAGTTGTTCCTTTTCTTCCTGTTTTACCATAAATGTCTCTGGATTATCGCTAAAAGTAGTTTCAACTTGGGTTATTTCGTGAAGGGGGATTGTTTTAAACCTGCCTTTTTCTTTTGAACGCCGGAAGGAAAGATGAGTAATGATTTTTCCAAACCAACTTTTAAAGGCTTCTGCTGTCTTTAATTTTTTTATATTATGGAAAACCTGCAGGTAAGCTTCTTGTAAAACATCTTCCGCATCTAAAGTATCGTGTAAAATACCATAGGCTATATTAAATCCTTTTTGCTGGGTACTCTGTAGAAGTTTTTCAAAAGCCGTAAGATTGCCCGCCTTTACCTGTTCTATTAATGAAGGATCTATCAACGGGCCATTCCTCCTTTTTGGCTCCCGTAATTTTACCGGCTAAAGAACCCCAGAGGTCTATAAGCTTCCCGGCAATTGGTTCTACAAAAAGCCATAATTTATTAGCTAAATAACTCCCTAATAATTTCTTCAGTACTTCCTTTTTTAAACCATATAATTACTAATACAATACCATAGAGTAAAACTCCCCACTTTTCTATTCACTTATTAAGAGACAAGAAAATAAAAAAAGTTCGCAGAAAAAAATAAAAACAGCTAAAAAATTTAACTGTTAGTCTATAAGTTATTCTCAGTAACCAAATTGCTCTCTGCCACATACTTATTAAGTGTGCGGCAGGGGTACTCATATGGGATAAATACGCCCCGCTGCAGCAGCGGGGCATTTTCTTTAAGTTTAAATCAAAATTTCCCTCTCAGAAGCTATTGTGAGCACACAATGGGGTGGGCTCTACCATAATCTACAATGACGTAAAGGAGGAAAAGGGTAATGTCAAAAGGAAAAGTGAAAAAGGTTTTTCCAGGCAACAATACTTCAGTAGGTTTTTATTCCTTCTATGACTACATCATTAAACCCGATGCCAAGCGAATTTTTGTGATTAAAGGAGGTCCTGGAGTAGGCAAGTCTACGATGATGAAAAACATCGGGGAGACTTTGGTGGAAAAGGGTTTTGATGTGGAATTTCATTGCTGTTCATCAGACAACGGTTCCCTGGATGGTGTGGTAATTCCTGCCTTAAATGTAGCTTTAATCGATGGCACTGCACCCCACATCGTTGACCCCAAAAACCCGGGAGCCGTTGACGAAATTGTCCATCTGGGTGACTACTGGAACGAAGAGAAAATGGTTAAGGCTAAGGAGGAAATTATTCGCTGCAACAAACGGGTGGGAAGATTATTTAAAATTGCCTACAGCTATCTGAAAGAAGCCAAGGTAGCCCATGACGAGTTAGCCAGTTACTATGAAGAAGCGACAAACTGGGGAGCAGTTAATAAACTAATTTGGGAAGTAAATGCCAAGCTTTTTGCCGGTGTTACACCCCAGTTTGCCAAAACTGCTGAGATACGGAGGCTTTTTGCCAGTGCCAATACTCCCGGCGGTGCCGTTAATTATATTGACACAATTTTAAGAGATGCAAAACAGCTGTATATGTTGAAAGGTGAGCCAGGTACGGGAATGGAGAAACTTCTGGATGCCGTACTGGAAGAAGGGGTTCGTTTAGGCCTGAATTGTGAGGCCTATCATTGTCCCTTTGATCCCGGTAAACTGGAACTCCTCTATTACCCAAAGTTCCGGAAAGCTGTTCTGCGTTTAACGGAGCGGTTGGCATTTGACCCTAACTCCTTACCTGATCTGCAGGTGCAGGAAGTCTTTGATTTTAATGAATTTGTAAATCCTGATGTGGTTAAGATCTATGCCGAGGAGATTGCTGACGCCAAAGCAAGAATAGCGGCCAATTTCCAGCGGGCCTGGAAGAAAATAAAAGAGGCCAAAGCTGTCCACGATGATATGGAGAAATATTATATTCCGGCTATGGACTTTGCTGCCATCGATAAGAAAAAAGAAGAAATACTGCACCGTATCCTGGCACTGGCAGTAGTTGCCGCCAAGTGATGAAAGAGGGGTTAATCCCCTCTTTAATTTTGTTTATGTTCTAAATATAGTATAATTAAGCAAATACTGTTTTGTTTTAAAAACAGGTAATAAAATACAGGGGAGGAAGCCTGTGGATAAGGCGGCGATCTTGACAGTAGAAGAAGCCCTTCACCGTAATTTTCTGAAGGTTGCGCCGGTTTGTACCGTTAAGGAGGGGCGCAGTTTAGTAAAAAATCCCGGAACTGTTTTGCTGGTCATGGACCAGGAACAGGTCTCTGGTGTGGTGTTCCCCGAAAAACTTTTTATACAAGACCTGGACCCTAATGAAACCCTTGGCGGAATAATCTCCGGAACGATTGCCCTGCTCCCCCGGGAGGCCCTCAAACAACAGGTATTATCATATTTATCTTCCTTATGTTCGCATACCCTCATTATCATGGGACAGAAGAACGAGGTTTTAGGCCTTTTAGATTTACGGTTACTTTATCAAGAATTGTTACAGCGTTTAACGATTGTCCAGGCACGCCTTAATGCGGTATTAGAGACTATTGATGACGCTATCTGTATTATTAATGACCAAGATGTGGTGGTAGAGTGGAACCAGAGGGCCGAAGAACTTTATAACATACCCAGGGAGAAAATCATTGGACACAGCATTGAAGAATTTTTTACCAATCTTATGGTTACAAGGATAGTTAAAGATTATAAAGCGGTACGTTCCGTACCCCACCAGCCTTGTAAAGGAACCCATGTTTTAATTAATGCCAGCCCCATAAAGAACGGGCATCAGGTAATTGGAGCCGTTTCAGCGGAACGGGATATCACAGAAATAGTCAGGCTTAACCAGAAGCTGAATCACGCCAGCAGCCAGGTGCAGGAACTGCAGAATCAGCTGACAAGGATTGCGGCAGGACGAAACCCCTTTGCGTCTATTAAAGGGCATAACCAGAGGCTGATGGATCTTATCAATATGGCGAAAAAAGTAGCCGGGACCAATGCCATAGTTTTAATCCGGGGAGAAAGCGGCACCGGCAAAGAGTTATTTGCCAGGGCTATTCATGAGGCCAGCCCCCGGGCTGAGAAACCCTTTGTCGTCGTAAACTGTGCGGCCATTCCGGCTACCTTATTTGAGAGCGAGGTCTTTGGCTATGAAGCAGGAGCCTTTACTGGGGCCAACAAACGGGGCAAAACGGGGGTTTTTGAAACCGCTAATGGCGGAACCCTGTTTCTTGACGAAGTGGCGGAACTGCCCCTGGATCTTCAGGTCAAGCTTTTACGAGTTCTCCAGAACCAGGTGTTCTACCGGGTAGGGGGCTCCACTCCTGTCAAAATTGATGTGCGCTTCATTACCGCCACTCACCGTAACCTGGAGGAAATGCTTCAGAAGGGGCAGTTCCGGGAAGACCTCTATTACCGCCTCAATGTAGTAACCCTGGAAGTACCCCCTTTAAGGGATAGGAGGGAAGATATTCCCGAACTGGTTTACCAGTTTATTCAGGAATACTCCCAGATTTATGATAAACACATAACCAAAATCGAACCGGAAGTAATGTCCTTACTGCTGACTTTTACCTGGCCGGGCAATGTACGGGAATTAAAAAATGTCATTGAACGCATGGTCATTTTGACAGAAGGCAATGTCATCACAGAAGAATTTATACCTCCCGTCTTGCGGAAGCAGTCAGGGGGAAGGGTACTATCCTCTTCAGTGGGTTTAGTCTCCGTGACTGAACAAACGGAACGGGAATTGATTGAGCGTACCCTCAAACAAACTAACGGTAACCGTTCCCAGACTGCACGCATGCTGGGGATCCCCCGCAGCACTCTTTATTATAAGATGCACCAATTGGGTTTACTCCCAAAGGAGTAAATTTAAGAGGACTAGTGTCAGGTGTACTGGCAGGTGTTTAAAAAAT
>JAIHAN010000011.1 GCA_020054815.1 Peptococcaceae bacterium
ACCGCGCCGACCATGGCTGACATCAAAAAGGACCTGTTAGAGTTCCTGGGGCAGAAAGTAATTGTGGCCCATAATGCAGCCTTTGATCTTGGCTTTTTGGAAAAAGCCTTAGGATTTCCTCTTCCGAATTTATACATCGATACCGTGGAATTAGCCAAACTGCTTTTACCCCATACACCATCGTACAGCTTAAGAAATCTGGTAAGAACTTATCAGTTGAATCAGGAACCTGCTCACCGGGCCCTGCCGGATACCAGGGCTCTGGAAAAATTATTTTACGCCTTAACAGATACCCTAAAAAAACTTCCGATTTATGCACTCCAGGAGATATGTTCTTTCCTGCAGGATAACCCCCAGGGCTTGTCCTGGTATTTGCAGGAAATCCTCAAAGACCAGGTGAGGCATTATGATTTTACACAACAGCTGGAAACAGCCTGTGTAGAAGAAAATGAAAAGAGTAGTACGGCAAAAAATAAACGTGCCTTCCAGTGGAGTGTGAAGGCCCTGGAAGAAATGTTTCTACCGGGAGGATATATTGCCGGGCAGCTACTCAATTATCAAACTCGAACACCACAAATCCAAATGTTAAAGGCCGTAGCCAAAGTATTAGAACAAGAGCGCCACCTACTGGTTGAAGCCGGGACGGGAGTTGGTAAATCCCTGGCCTATCTCGTACCTGCTTTAGCCTGGGCTGTTTCCCAGGGAGAAAAGATCGTAGTGGCCACCCACACCATCGCCTTACAGGAACAACTGGCCCGTGGTGAAATAAAATTTTTAGAAAAAGTCCTGCCTTTTCATTTTAGTGCCGCAGTTCTAAAAGGGAGAAACAACTACCTGTGCCTTCATAAATGGCGAGAATTCAAGGAAGCTGTACAGGGTTTAAGCTGGCCGGAAAAACTTCTGATGTCCAGGATTAGTCTTTGGCTTAGGGAAAACGGTACAGGCGACAGGGATTCTATAAACTTAAGAGGCTGGGAAAAGGAGTTTTTTCAGCAAGTTTCTTCAGTCAAAGATACTTGTTTGGGAAGTAACTGTCCCTTTATCGGGGATTGTTTTTACCAGCGGGCTAAGCAAAAGGCCATGGAAGCAGATTTGATAATTGTGAACCATTCCCTGCTCTTATCTGATTTAAAATTAGGTGAGGCCCTCTTACCCAAATATCAGTATTTAGTGGTGGATGAGGCCCACCATTTAGAAGAGGAAGCTACAAAACAATTCACTGAAACTTTTTCTCTTTATGCATTACAGAAAAGAATAGGCGCCCTGTTGAAAAAGGACAATTACCGCAAATTTGGTTTGTTTTCATTTATCCAGTCCCTGTTAACCAAGGAAATGCAGGACTTAGGTCACATCCAGAACCGCCTGGCAGATGCTCAACACCTGGCTGAAAATATAAATAGGCAAATCCATGATATTCTTTGTGTGCTGGAGGAGAATCCTTCCCTTGAACTAAGCCGTGTGCAGGAAGGGGTTAAACACGCTGCCTGGTGGGAAACGCTGAGTATTCTTTTTGCTAACCTGCGCTCAAACATTGTGGGGCTCTTAAAGGACCTGCAAAGTCTTTATGATTACATTGCTGCAGAATTAGATTACGCCACCTGGGAAATTCCTTTACGCCAGTTGAAGACACATATCAACGAAAGTGTCGTGGAGGCTCAGGTAATCGAAAATTTCTTTGCTGCCGGAGGAGAAGAAAAAGTTTACTGGTTTGAAAGGGATTATGCCCTTAAAGATCTCCGTCTCCACATTACCCCTATCAAAGTTGCCCAGCAACTTTATGATCATTTGTTCATTTCCAAGACCAGCACAGTCCTTACTTCTGCCACCTTAACCGTTGATGGAAGTTTTGCCTTCCTCATTGAACAGTTGGGTTTACCCGAGGAATTGGTGGATACCCTGCAGATACCTTCGCCCTTTTATTATGATGAGCAGTCCCTGCTCCTGGTGGACAGCAGCTTACCCGATCCGGGCAAAACCAGTGAAGAACTGTATTCTTTAGCCATTCAGGAAGCTTTGTTAAAAATTTTACTGGTTACGGGCGGCAGAACCCTTGTTTTGTTTACTTCCTATAAGCAGCTCCGCCTAATGTTCGATGTCCTTCATGACCCTCTGCAACAGGCAGGATTAGAATTATTCGCCGACGGCATCAATGGCAGCAGGTCATTGCTCGTTGAGGAGCTTAAAGTAAACCCCCAGGCGGTGGTTTTTGGAGCCAATGCTTTTTGGGAAGGAATTGACCTGCCCGGCGCCGCTTTAACGTCCGTAATTATGGTCAAATTGCCCTTTGCCCCGCCCAATCTTCCCCTGGTAGAAGCCAGGGTTGAGGCTTTGACCCACGAAGGCAAAGATGGTTTCTATGGTTACAGTTTGCCCCAGGCCGTATTAAGATTTAGACAGGGTTACGGCAGGCTTATCAGAACTGTGGAGGACTGGGGTGTGATTGTTGTTCTGGATAACAGGATCGTCAAGAAACGTTACGGAAAAAAATTTATTAACTCCCTGCCGCAACAGAAATACTATGCAGGAGATACCGGCTTTGTCGTTGAACAGGTTCGTAAATGGTTCAAGACCTCCGGGGGATAAATTTCAACTTTTACTTTAACGGTTCTGTAAAAGATGGTAAAATGAAGGCAAATTATAGAGAAGAAAGGAACAGAGCATTGGATAAAAGAAAATGGATCATCGTACCGGACGCTATGCCTATGCTTGCTCTTGGCATCGCGTTAACTTTAATCATATATTTCTGGCTGGGGTTTCCGTGGGCATTTATACCTTTTCTTTTCGTGATATTTACGTTGTACTTTTTCCGTAATCCTGAACGGTGTGTGGAGTGTAAGACCGAAGATGTCGTATCCCCTGCCGACGGTGTGATTTTGGCGGTGGAGGAAGTTAGGGAAGATAGATTCTTAAATGGTCCGGCGGTGAAAGTAAGTATTTTTTTAAATATCTTTAACGTGCATGTCAATAGAAGTCCTATTGCCGGCAAAGTGGCCTATGTTTTTTACCAGGCCGGAAAATTTCTTCCCGCTTTTAAAGGCCACGCCTCTCATTTGAACGAAAGAAATTATGTTGGCATTGTTAGTGAGAATAATCCCCGCAATAGAGTTTTGGTTGTGCAAATTACAGGTTTTATTGCCCGCAGAATTGTTTGCTGGGTAAAAGAGGGGGAGGTATTACAACAAGGTGAAAGGTTTGGTCTTATAAAATTTGGCTCCTGTACCGAAGTATATTTACCAAAAGGGAGTCATATATTTGTGCAAAAGGGACAAAAGGTTAGAGGAGGAGAGACTATTATCGGGAGGTTCTATAATGAGTAAAAGGTTAATACCTAACATAGTTACCCTGGCCAATCTGTTTTTTGGGATAACATCCCTATGGTTAACTATGGAGAGTCAGTATAAAGAAGCGGCAGTGTCCATTTTATTTGCTATGGTTCTGGATGGGATGGATGGCCGCTTAGCCCGGCGTCTTCACGTCACTTCTGACTTTGGCAAAGAGTTAGATTCCTTGTCAGACTTAGTTTCTTTTGGGGTGGCACCTGCCCTGTTAACATATGGCAGTATTCTAAACAACCTGGGTTACTGGGGGTTATTAATTGCCATTATCTTTGCTCTCTGTGGTGCCATAAGACTTGCCAGGTTTAATGTTTTAAACATTAAGACACATTTTGTGGGTGTGCCTATTACGATTTGCGGGCCGCTTATGGCAATTTTTGTGCTCCTCTCTAATAGATTGCCCCTCGAGTTTTATGTCATCATGTCCATCGTGTTGTCTTATCTTATGGTTAGCAATATTAAAGTACCGAAGTATTAGAGGTGGTGGTTTGCCACCTCTTTTTATTTGGCATTAGTCGCCCTTGTCACACATATATATTATTGGGGACATCATTGGGGACAAGGGGTGATATTATGCTCTTTTTTTGCTTGCTGTCATTGTTAATGGGTATATTTTTTAATGAGGAAGTACTCCTTTACCGGTTAAGCAAGAATCTTTCCTATCCCCACGAGGGGTGGCTCTTAGTCAAGCATGATAAAGGGGTATTTTTCTTTGTCTTCGTCATTTTTGCCGCCATTTTTAAATCCTGGTTATGGTGTTCTGTCTTGATCACATCCTGTGGGGCCTGGTGGCTAATTCCCGCTGGGATATTTATTATGGCTAATTTTCTGGTGGTTTCCCTGGTAAAAGGGCTTTATTATTCTGCCTGGCTCTCTTTTCTTGGGATGACTATAGCCCACAATGCCCTGTGTTTTCAAGGGTCTTTCACCATGGCTATTGTCTTTTTTTTATTTACGCGCAATTTTACCTGGAGCGTGCATATCTGGCGTGTTAGTTTGGGGCTGGTGACTTTAGCTCTTGTGCCCTGGCCTCAAGGCCTTTATTGGAGTACTCTTCTCGTTCTTTGCTACTTATTTTCCAAAAAACGGTCACCTTTTATCTTAAACTTAATAAGATAAATAGAGAATCTGGTGTGATGGAGGGTGACAGTTCATGAAAGACATTAAAGCTTTATATTTTATTCCGCTGCCTAACTTTTTAAAAAACATCTTAAAAAAGGTCATTAAATAAACAGGGGTGACTGGAGATCACCCCTGTTTATTTATTATTGGGGATATTCCTGTCCCTAAAGAATAACCCAAGCTCCGGCAGGTGTGTCCCCTTTCCTTAGTAGTATTCACCAAAAGATTGTTTCCCGCATATAAAAAGCTACTACAAGCATTTTAAGGAGGTAGCGGATATGTTAAAGGACCACAGTCTATTAACTATGAGGGTTGCCCTTATTTTAATTGGTGCGGGTGTGTTTTTAGGTCTTTTAACCTTCATCCTGCCTTAGTCTAGCGGGAAGCAAGGCCGATACCGATGATTCCCCCTAAGGCACCGGCTGCAAAAGAAAAGGCAAACTTCTTCCCTAAGACATAAAGAGAAAAACCAGCCGGGTTCCAGACAAGTCCAATGATTATGAGCAGTACGAAATAGGTAAAGCTTATGGCCAGGCCATGGATTAGACCCTTAGAACCTGCTGCCCGGGCACCAATAGTGGCCCCCAGGAACATGCTGACAAAGAAGATAAAAGTGGAAAAACTGGTTAACAGGTTTTCAGACAGCGATGTAAATTGAAGAATTAGGCTGATGATTAAACCTAATACAATTGTTATGATAAGAGACCAGATGATACCTTTGATAACTGAACGGAACTGTAAACCCTCGCCAGTATGATAATTTTCTCTCAACTGCCTCACCCCCAGCGATCTTTTTAACATATCCTTATGCTGGATACCTGTAAATATGAATTAATTAACAATGAGGTGAAAAATAAAACAATTATGGAAGGAAATGTAAAATGAGCGTAGAAAACAATAATGAGAATTTATTTTTGTGGAGGGTTAGGGCAGTGTTGAGTTTAAAGGAAAAACTTGCTGTATTCCGTTTAAGGAATATGTCCTTTTTTTACCGACTGTTAGGTAGGTACGATGTGTCCATAGATTATTTGCGTAAAGTAACGCAAACCGAACATGCTTCGGACAGCGACTGGTGGCATTTGGGTCTTTTATTATCCCAGTCAGAGAAATGGGAGGAAGCAGTTCTGTCCTTTGAGAAGGCTGTTCAAATCAGCCGACGTAAGGCCCAATATGTTTTCTGGCTAGGGACTGCCCAGGAGAACTTAGGAAACACGGCACAGGCCGAGGTCCTCTATGATGAGGCAGTCCTTGGCAATTATGGTACTGCCCTGGCCGCTAAAGGACATATCTTAATGAAAAAAGAACTCTATGACGAAGCCCTGGAGTTGTTCCGGGAATATTTGAAAACCAGACACAAAGATACTGAAGTGTTAAATGCAGCGGGTTTATGTTGTTTTTATCTGGGAGATACAGACAAAGCAGGACGTTATCTGGGACAAGCCCTGGCCTTAAAGCCGCGTGACCAGGCCATTTCACATAATTTAGCCCTGACTTATATCAGGCAGCAGAAGTATCCAGAGGCTTTACAAATATATGAAAATATGGACCAGCATCATGACAAAGAGATTTGTAAAAGCATGGCTTTTTGCTACGGATGTGTAGAAAAATGGGAAGAAAGCCTGCAGTATTACCGGAAAGCCCTGGAAGTTGATCCTGACGACCCGGAAACAAAACTTAACATGGCCAGTATTTATGCCAAAAATGGGGAATTTACCAGAGCATTGGAAATACTTAAGGATTTGCTGCTGTCTAATCCCCAGGATACGGATATTTTAAATAACCTGGCCTGGACCTACGAAAACCTCCAGCTCCTGGAGGAAGCCGAGCACAATTATTTGCGAAGTCTTGCTTTATCACCCGGCAATCCTTATGTTATCTACAATTTAGCTTGCTGCCTCAAAAAACAGGAAAAGTACTTGGAAGCCATTGATACCCTGGAACAGCTGGGCAAGATGAAGGACTGGCAAAAAATTGCCTGGACAACTATAGCGCAAATTTATGAAGGCCTAGAGGCCAAATCCCTGGCCGTGGATTATTATAATAAAGCGTTAGGTTTAGAATAATCTTTGATTGTGATAGAATAAGATGGAAGATCTTTAGAAAGAGGTTAGTAAATGGACAACGCAAAAATCCAAAAAGCGGTCAGGATGATTCTCGAGGCTATCGGCGAGGATCCGGAAAGGGAAGGTTTGCGGGAAACCCCTTTACGGGTAGCGAAGATGTGTGAGGAGATATTCTCGGGAATGAAAGAAGACCCCGGTATGCATTTGGAAGTGTGTTTTACGGAAGAACATGAAGAAATGGTCCTGGTCAAAGATATCCCCCTTTACTCTTTTTGTGAACATCATCTCTTACCATTCTTCGGTAAAGCCCATGTAGCCTATATACCGCGCAAGGGTAAAATAACGGGCCTGTCGAAGCTGGCCCGTGTCGTAGAGGGATATGCCCGGAGGCCCCAGCTTCAGGAACGCTTAACCACTCAAATAGCTGATTCCATCATGAAGGTTCTAAACCCCCTGGGCGTTATCGTGGTTATTGAAGCGGAACACATGTGTATGACTGTGCGTGGGGTTAAGAAGCCTGGCAGTAAAACCATCACTTCGGCGGTAAGAGGATTATTCCGCAGCAATAATGCCACCAGGGCCGAGGCTCTCTCACTTATCAGGGGGAAATAAATTTGAAAACTTCAAGGAGGATTTTATGGAAATAACTGAAGAAAAGTTAGAACTTGTGGCCACCAAAAGTTTTGCAGAATACGAAGAAATGTATAAAGTCATTGATTTTCTCAATAAAAATCTGAAAGAAAAAAGAGTTATGCTTGGGCTTAAAAAGGATAAAGAAAAGAAAAGGCTATACATTAATATTTACGAGTTCTAACCTACATGGCCTCATCCAGCAAAACAGGAGGAAGATATGCACATTTTAGTGACCAATGACGATGGTATTATGGCGCCGGGCCTTTTAGAACTGGCCAAAACAATGACAAAACTGGGAGAAGTTATTGTAGTAGCACCGGCGGAAGAAAAAAGTGCTACCGGTCATGGCATCACCGTTCACCAGCCCCTGCGGATCAAAGAGTTTCACTTACCCGGTATAGGGCAAGCCTGGGCCGTAACCGGCACACCGGCGGATTGTGTAAAACTTGGTCTTAAAGAACTGGTCTCTAAGGAATGCAGCCTGGTCATTTCCGGCATTAATAATGGCCCTAACCTGGGGACCGATGTCTTGTATTCAGGGACAGTCTCTGCAGCCATTGAAGGTGTACTTTTAGGTATACCTTCGATAGCGGTTTCCCTGGCTTCCTATGAAGCAGATGATTACAAACTCTCCGCAGAGGTAGCTTTATTTGTGGCAGAACAACTGTATGCCAACAAGGAGACTTTGCCGCCGGATACCCTTCTGAACATTAATGTACCCTCCGTGCCCAGAGAGCGGCTTAAAGGTTACAAAGTCACCAAACTGGGGATTCGTGAATATGAAAATGTTTTTGATAAACGTACTGACCCCAGGGGGCGGCCCTATTACTGGCTGGCGGGCGACATCATTCCTTCACGGGAAGAAGACCCGGAAATTGATTTGGTGGCTGTGGAATACAACTTTGTATCAGTAACACCTATCCATTTTGATTTAACCAACTATCGAATTATCAATAAAGTGAAAGAGTGGGGAATTGAAGCGGTAAAACCCTAAAAGCCTGATTAAACAGGCTTTTTTATTATATTTTGTTTCACCTGCTCTATAATCAGACGGATATATTTATCACCGGTCAAGAACATCGCCAGGTAAAAAATACCGGCAAAAAGGAAAGCCAGAGTTAATAAGACCATGAGATTTTGCTCAATTATGGGTGCAAAGGTGAATAATAAAAATATTAGAATTATGCTGCTCAAAAAAAGCCTCAGGTACAGAGTGTAATTGAGTCTAAACTTGGTTTTGTTTTTAACAACACACAGATTGATAAAACAGGCAATAACGTAGCTTAAAATATAACTGAGGGCGATAGCCACTTTGGCCATGTCCGGTTGGGCACAAAAATAATAAATTCCGGAGATACGGATGAGACCCCCTAATAAAGTGGTGAGAAAAATAATTTTTACGTAACCCAATCCCTGTAAGATACCTGACATGGTTTGTGACAAATATAAGAAGATACAGCCGCAGGACATAATTTTCAGCAATAGGCCGGCCCGTGTTACATTAAATAACAATTGGGTGAGGGCGGGACCCCAAAAAAATAAAACCAGTATACTGGGGACTCCTGCCAGCAGGGTGATTCCGATAGCGTCTGTCGTGCGCTGGCTCAATAATTTGGCCTGTTTTCGGCTCTGGGCCTCAGCAATGGCTGGTACTAAGGTAGTGGCCAGGGAGAAGGTTAAAATAGAAGGGATGGTGATGAGGGTAAACACAACCCCTGTTAGTTCACCGTAAAATGAGGTGGCCTGGGAAAGAGAAAAGCCTGATTTCATTAACTGCTGTGGAATTAAACTGGCCTCTACGGTCATACAAAGCGTTATTACCAGCCTGGTGATGGTAACCGGTATCCCGAAAGAAAATAATTTGTGCAAGACTTTCAAGGAAGGCCAGACAATGAGCCAACTAACGGCCACATTTCGCCTGTACCTGTGCCAGATGTAGACTAAACCCGCAATTTCACTGAGTAAAATGCCGCCGGCCAAACCAACCGCCGCCCAGGTTAAACCATAGGGAACCAGAACAGTTACTAGAGTCAGACCCGTTACGAAACGTACAACCTGTTCCACAAGCTGCGTCAAGGCCGTTGGTCTCATATCCTGGGTACCCTGAAAATAGCCGCGGAAACCTGAAGATACTGCCACCAGAAGGAGAGAGGGGGTAAGTACCAGGAAGCAGGGGATGACCCGGGGATCAGCGTATAATTTACTAATAAGAAGAGGGGAAAAAAGGATTAAAAGAAATGCTCCGCCGGTAGACAAAAGGATGAGGAGGGTTAGGGCCATTCCTAATATTTTTTGGGATTCTTCTTCATTATTTGTTTCTGCAACGCTCTTGGATACAGCCAGGGGGAGTCCTGCGTTGGTGATGACCATGGCTGTGATATAGAGGGGAAAAACCATGTTAAAAACGCCCACTCCCTCGGTGCCGATGATCCTGACAATGATAATTTGATAAATGAACCCTATTATTTTCACCAAGCCGCTGGCCATAACCAGGATAAAAGCTCCCTTCAGAAAAGAATGTTTAGCCATAATACTCCTCCAAAGTTTTACACTTAAAAATAACTATGTCATTACGGAGAAAAATATCATCACTATTTCCGGGGGAGCCATGTAAAAGCATAAAAAAAGACTGCCACATGCAGCATTCTCAGTTTTAACCATAAATTTTTCAATGGAGCGGGGAAGAGATGCCCCTGCACCTTACAGATAACCCACCAGTCACCTGTTAAGAAAAGTACAGAAAATATGTTAAAAGGAAGAAAAAGGGAAATAATATAAGCAAACAGAGCCATAACCTTCCATTTGGTAAAATTGCCGTAAATTTGATGTAATTTTATGATTAACAAAAAGAAGGATTTTTTAAACTTGTGATTAATATTATTAGTTAAATAAACCACGTTTGTCCTTATTGCCTACAGACGAACGTAATAAAAAATTCTTCCAAAGGAGGGGCTCATATTGCGAACCTATGACAGTAAGAAACTCAGAAATGTGGGCATATTAGCTCATGGAGGTGCGGGTAAAACCTCTTTAACCGAGGCCATACTGTTTAATGCCGGTCACACCACTCGTTTAGGTAAAGTTGATGACGGAAATACGGTTACGGATTATCTTCCCGAGGAAATCAAACGTAAAGTTACTGTTAGTACAACCCTTGCTCCTGTAGAATGGAAGGACACAAAGATCAATATTCTGGATACACCCGGTTATGCTGATTTTATAGGTGAAGTCAAAAGTGCAATGAGGGCTATTGATAGTATTATCATGGTGGTGTGTGGTGCTTCCGGCGTGGAAGTCCAAACCGAAGTACACTGGGATGCCGCTGAAGAGGCTAAAATACCTCGTTTGGCCTTTATCAATAAACTGGACCGGGAAAATTCCAATTTTTACCGGGTGTTAGACGATATGCAGCAGCGTTTCGGCAACCATGTGGTGCCTATTATGCTGCCTATCGGTGCGGAAGACAGTTTTACTGGCGTTGTCGATATTCTCAAACAAAAAGCTTACAAATTTGAAGGAACTAAAGTAAAAGAAGAGCCCATTCCCGATAACCTGAAAACTGAGGTGGAGAAATACAGAGAGGCTTTAATGGAAGCTGCGGCTGAAGGCGATGACGAGCTTCTCATGAAATATTTGGAGGGAGAGCCCCTTACCGATGAAGAGATTTACACTGGTTTGAAGGCCGGTGTCATGAATGCTAAAGTAGTCCCCGTCTTTTGTGGTTCTGCCTTGAAAAATATCGGTATTCAACCTCTCATGGACGCTGTTTTGGAACTGCTGCCCTCTCCTGTGGATCATGCGGAGGGAAAAGACTTAACCAAAGAACCTCTGGCCGCTATTGTTTTTAAGACCCTGGCTGACCCCTTTGTTGGTAAACTCAGTTTTGTGAAAGTTGTCAGCGGTATCTTGAAAGGTGATAGTACGGTTTACAATGTCAATAAGGAAAAAGAGGAACGCTTTGGTTCATTAATGGTCATGCGGGGTAAAAACCAGGATACAGTGACGGAAGCCTATCCCGGTGATATTGTAGCTATTGCCAAGCTGGCTGTCACTGTAACGGGTGATACACTGGGTATAAAAGACAAAACTCCAATTCTCCCGGGTGTTAACTTCCCTGCTCCCACCTACTCTGTAGCTGTAGAAGCAAAATCCCGTAATGATGAAGATAAAGTAGGTAATGCACTCTACAGGTTATTAGAGGAAGATCCCACCTTAAGACTGGAGAAGAATACGGAAACCAAACAAACAATTCTCACCGGTATGGGTGAGCAGCACCTGGATATTATCATGGAAAGGCTGCAACGAAAATTCGGGGTAGAAGTAAATCTTTCTACGCCGCGTGTACCTTACCGTGAAACCATCCGCGGCACTGCTGAATATGAATACAAACACAAGAAGCAGTCGGGCGGACATGGACAGTACGGACACGTTAAGCTGCGTTTTGAACCCCTTCCTGATAAAGAATTTGAGTTTGCTGAAACCATTTTTGGCGGTGCTGTGCCTAAGAACTACCATCCTGCTGTAGAAAAAGGCGTGCGGGAAGCTATGTTAGAAGGAATCCTCGCCGGATATCCCATGACAAACATCAAGGTAACTCTCTATGACGGTTCTTATCACGAAGTTGACTCTTCCGAAATGTCCTTCAAGATCGCTGCCAATATGGCCTTTAAGAAGGGTGTAGAGAAGGCAAGACCCGTTTTAATGGAACCTATTATGAACGTTGAAGTCTATGTACCCGAACAGTTCATGGGAGATATTATCAGTGATTTGAACGGTAAGAGAGGACGCATCATGGGTATGGAACCAAAAGGAAAATGGCAGGTAGTAAAAGCTCAGGTTCCCCTTTCCGAAATGTATCGTTACGCTATTGATTTAAAATCCATTACCCAGGGACGCGGTCATTTTAGTATGGATTTCTCCCATTATGAAGATGTACCACAGCAAATTGCCAAAGAAATTATTGAAGAGGCCATGAGAAACCAGGAAAAAACCAGTTAAGTCAGGCACCAAAAAAGGGAGTGCAACACTCCCTTTTTCTTTTGGATATGACAATGATTTGTCTAAAATACTATGATATAATTATTTCCGCGCGCTTCACATCCCCACGGCTGGGTACAAAAAAACACCTTGTACAGGTGTTGTATTTAAAGTTTTGGCAGGGGCAGTAGGACTTGAACCCACAACCAACGGATTTGGAGTCCGCTACTCTACCAATTGAGCTATACCCCTGCGCGTGTTACGTTTAATATTATAGGTGAAACAGGCTATGATGTCAATAAAACATTATTAACAATTGATGGTATTATAACATGAACCAACACGAAGCTTAGTAAGTGGTAGACAAGTATGTGGTCAAAGCATTATAGGAGGCAGATGGATGATTTTACTTAGTTTAGCTCTCATGCACACTGGTTTCTATCTCCTGGAAATACTGATAGTGCCCCCGGTAGTCTTTAAGGTATCGCCTTTACTTATCTGGTTTATCTTTAGTATTGTACTAGTCATATCTTTTAATCTTAGTATAAAACTATGGAAATGGTATGACCGTATTCTCAATATTTTTTCTAAAAAATTGCGGGTGGTTGATATTTTGACCTGGGCTATTGCCTTTTGGGTATGTCTCGATTTATTCAGGGATGAGTACCTTAGGCTGGGACAGGTTTTATTAAAAATTGGTACGGAGAATGTTATTCTCTCTTATTTACCGCTCTATGCCAATTTCTATACCTGGGGAGGTTTAACATCTTTAGGATTTATGATTATTGGTCTCTTACGCATTTTTATCGATACTAATATTTTACTGGATTAAGGGGGGAAAGTAATGAGTAATAAATTCTGGTGGTCGTATTTCCTGGAAACTTTGGGGGCCGGAATGGTTATTTACGGGTCTGCATCAGCCTGGGGTAAAAAGGGCTTAAACATAATCAACGGTGTAGAAGACTGGTTTGGTGCCGTTACCTTATTTTTAGGTCTTGTTACTTTATATAATCTTTACCTGGCCAAAGAAAGAGAAAGGCATTCTCTTTTAGCAATCGGTATAATCGTACCTCTTACTGCCGCCTTAAGTTTTTTTACTATGCCCGTCCGTTATCATATTGGTGGATTCAATTTGGCTACCAGTATTCAACTGGCTTTTCCAGGCATTTATATTGCTTTTGTGGGTGGCCTCATCATACTGGTGGCAGGATTAGGTTTATATCTTAAAAAAGGGCAGTCTAAATAAATTTTGTACGGGGGAATGTAAATTAGTTGAGGTGCCAGGCACCTTAACTAATTTACATAAATTTAACATAAAATAAGAGGAGCGTCGCTCCTCTTGCTTTTTTGAGGGAAGATACTATAGCATCCGGTTATAGTCTACAGGCAAGGCCTTGATATTGGCACGGCTCAGATAATATTCCAGCTTTTGCAGGATCAGGTTTCTTTCCTGATTAAGGACTCCGGCCAGGCTAAAATAATTGGAAACGTGATTAGCCCGGTACACGCAGTTGTCCAGGTCAACATGCTGCATGAATAGATGTAATTCCTTTAGGGTTTCCCAGGGAGTCAAGAAGGTAAATTTGCCTTCTTTGATTTTGCGTAAAAGGGGAGCCCCTTCCTCCAGCAATAAAGTTAAAGAAGCCAGGTAATGAGGATTAATCTCCGAAACCACCCGCGCTGTTTCCAGGGCATGTTCCTCCCACAGTTCCCTGCCCCCGAGCCCGGAGATAATGGTTGCCGAGAGCTTAAGACCGCTCTTTTTAACTTTTTGGCCGGCCTCAACCATTTCCTGTGGAGAAGCACCTTTATGCACGAGTTTTAAAACCTGTTCACTGCCGCTTTCAATCCCTAAGTAGACAAGGCCTAACCCTTCTTGATATAGGGTTTCCAGTTCAGCAGGGGTTTTGCCAAGGATGTCTTTCGGTCCCCCGTAAATACTAACCCGCTTCAGCGAAGGAAACTTTACATATAATAGCTTAAGGGTCTTGACAAGGGTTTCCGTAGGCAGGGCCAGGGCATTGCCATCGGCCAAAAAGATTCTTTTAGTATGGGGGTATTCTTGAGAAACAGTGTTAATCAGTTCACTGATTTCCGGCCAGTCTTTCTGCCGGAATCTTTTTTGTTTGTACATGGTACAAAAAGTACAAGCGTTATGGGAACAGCCAATAGTGACCTGTAAAATTAAACTGTAGGCTTCACTGGGCGGCCGGTACAGCGGGTAATCATAATTCACGAAAAGCTACCTCCCGTTCATTTATTATAATCTAAAATTGATTTCACTGCTCACTTGGAATCATTTACATAAAGGCAAATTGGCATGCCATGTCGAATAACACAAAATCATTATATTTGCGTGAAGAGGAGATGTAAAGTGTTGATTCGTCTAATTTACGAGGATGAAGAGGTTATGAAAATAAAAGAAAGTATACAGAATTTAAATGTAAAACAGCTCCGTTTTCTGGAAGAAATTATCCGCAGGGAAAGAATGAAACGAAAAAAGGATGTTTTTAACCAGTGGGTAAAAGAGTTAAACGAGTACGTAACAGATAAGAAGGAAGAATAACCTGCATATTATGTGAAACAACTTCTGGTCATTGACGAAGTACGGAAAGTAAAGATATAATGGTAGAAAAAACCAGGAGTGATGGCCTTGTTAAATTTAATTTTTCATGGACATGCTTGTTTTAGGTTAGTGAACAGTACATATGATGTGATCATTGATCCCTTTATCACCAATAACCCGCTGGCTGATGTAACGGTAAAGGATCTTCATCCCACACATATCCTGGTAACACACGGCCACGGTGACCATTTAGGTGATGCCATAGCTCTTTCTAGGGACACGGGTGCCCCCATCATCGCTCCCAATGAACTGGCCCTTTACTGCCAGTCCAAAGGCGCTAACATTCATCCCATGCATATCGGAGGTTCTTATCAATTTTCTTTCGGCAGGGTTAAATTAACACCTGCCTGGCACGGTTCGGCCGTGATCGATGAAAAAGGCATTACTTATACCGGTACACCCTGCGGATTTCTTGTGCACATGGACAATAAGTATATTTATCACGCCGGAGATACGGGACTTTTTGGCGATATGAAGCTGATCGCGGAGATGTACCCTCTCGCCTGTGCCCTTTTACCCATTGGCGATAATTATGTCATGGGTCCTGATGATGCCTTACGGGCCGCGACCATGCTCCAGGCCAAACTGACAGTTCCTATGCATTACAATACATTTCCTGTCATAGCCCAGGACCCCGACCAGTTTGTGAAAAAACTCAAGGATTTGCATTTAAAAGGTCAGGTCATGAAACCAGGGGACAAAATAATACTCAACGATTAAAAGATAGCGCTCAGCTATCTCTTTTATTTTAATGGATTTACCAAAGACCAACATAATAAAATCACAAATTTCCAACAACTTTCGCCGGGAAAGCAGGAATAATCTCACTCCTACCGAAGAGAGTAAAAGAAGGGAGTGATTACCATCGACCAGATCTACGCCGTGGCCTTACATCAGATTTTTGGGCTGCAGTTTAATAAACATTTCCTTCCACTATATGAGTACTATGGTTCCTGGCAGGAGATGTGGGAAAGGGGACACCAAGCTCCGCCACCGGGGAATATGCCTTTACACATGTGGGAAAAGTTTCTGGAGCGCCGTAAAACCCTTAATCCTTTAGCCCTGGTGCAAGAATTAGAGAGGAAGAAAATTAAGGTTGTTACCCGCTTAGAAGAAACATTTCCGGCTACCTTGTTGCAAATTGCCAATACACCGTGTATGCTATATTATCGTGGTGATATTAACATTTTACAGAAAAAAGCCCTTGCCGTTGTTGGTGCCAGAAAAGCCAGCCCTTATGGTTTAACTCAAACCAGAACCATCGTGCAAGAATTAGCGCAGCATGACTTGGTGATTGTCAGCGGCCTGGCCCGGGGGATTGATGGTGCAGCTCACGAAGCAGCCCTTACCGCCGGTGGAAAGACAGTTGCCGTATTAGGGTCAGGAGTGGATATACCGTATCCCCGCGAGAATAAAGACCTTTATCATAAAATTGGCGAGGCCGGTTTATTGCTCAGCGAATTTCCTCCCGGTACCCAGCCCCTGGATATCAATTTCCCGGTACGAAACAGGATCATCAGTGGGTTAAGTTCAGGTGTTTTTATTGTGGAGGGACAGGCTAAAAGTGGGTCTCTGATTACATGCGACTATGCCCTGGAACAGGGTAAAGAAGTATTCGCCCTGCCTGGTCCTGTTACCAGTCCTTTGAGCCTGGGCCCCTTACGCCTGATCCAGCAGGGTGCTAAACTTGTCATCTATGCCCAGGATATTTTGGAAGAATTGGGCTATGAATATACATATAATTTATTTAACAGGCATCAGGAAAAACTAATAAATATAACCCGTGAAGAAAAAGAACTTTTAAATATAATTGCCTGGGAACCGCTCCATATTGACAGTATTTTGGCCAGGTGGGATATACAAAGGGGAGATGTTTACGAAATTTTGTTAAAACTTGAATTACAGGGTTTAATAAAACAGCTTCCAGGAAAATATTATGTAAAGATATAAAATCAAATGATGGTTTTTATTTGAGGTGATAGATTTGACAAAAGTTTTAGTCGTTGTGGAATCTCCAGCCAAAGCCAAAACTATTAGCAAGTTTTTGGGAAGAAATTATACCGTACGGGCCTCTATGGGTCATGTGAGGGATCTCCCCAAAAGCCAATTCGGGGTAGATGTGGAGAATGATTTTTCCATAAAATACATTACGATTCGCGGCAAAGGGGAGCTTTTGCAAGAATTAAAAAACACTGCTTCCAAAAGTGATAGAATACTGTTAGCCACTGACCCCGACCGGGAAGGGGAAGCTATAGCCTGGCACCTGCAGCATGTCTTAAAAATACCCGAGGATGCCAAATGCCGTATTGAATTTAATGAAATAACAAAAAAGGCGGTTACCGAAGCTGTTAAAAAACCCCGTCAAATTGATCGCGACCGGGTCGAGGCCCAGCAAGCCCGCCGGGTCTTAGATAGGTTGGTTGGCTATAACCTCAGTCCCTTGCTCTGGCGGAAAATTAAAAAGGGTTTAAGTGCCGGACGGGTCCAGTCTGTCGTTGTTCGTCTTATCTGCGACCGGGAAGAGGAAATCAATAGTTTTATTCCTGTAGAGTTCTGGTCTGTGACTGCCAGGCTAAATAAAAATAAAACGGCCTTCGAAGCCAAACTGGTTAAAATTAACGAGGATAAAGCCGAACTTAAGAATGAACAAGAAGTTAATGAGATTATTAAAAAAATAGGTAAGAACAACCTGACTGTAGATTCTATCAAGAAACGCCAGCAAAGGCGTAATCCCGCACCTCCCTTTACCACCAGCAGTTTACAGCAGGAGGCTGCCCGCAAATTAAATTTTACGGCCAAAAAGACCATGATGATAGCCCAACAGCTCTATGAAGGACTGGACTTGGGTAAAGAAATTGGTTTGGTTGGTTTAATCACTTATATTCGAACCGATTCCACCCGGATTAGTGAGGAGGCGCAAAAAGAGGCCCAAGAATATATCCTGGGAAAGTACGGAAAAGATTATCTTCCTGAAAAACCCCGGGAATATACAACCAAGGGGAAAATTCAAAATGCCCACGAGGCCATCAGGCCTACTTATGTGCAGAGGACACCGGAAGAAATTAAAAAATTTCTTTCTAATGATCAATATAAACTGTATAAGCTCATCTGGGACCGGTTTATCGCTTCCCAAATGGCCTCGGCTCTCCTTGATGTAACGACAGTAGATTTGAAGTACGATAATTTTACCTTCCGGGCAACGGGGTCTATTCTCGTCTTTCCCGGTTTTACTAAAGTGTATATAGAAGGCCGGGATGACAGTGAAAAAGATGAGAACAATATTTTACCGCCCCTGGAGGTAGGGGAAGAAATCAAGGTGAGTAAAATTGTTCCCAAGCAGCACTTTACCCAGCCGCCACCCCGCTATACCGAGGCCACCCTGGTGAAGACACTGGAGGAAAAGGGAATAGGACGCCCCAGTACGTATGCGCCTATCCTGGATACTATTGTGACCAGGGGCTATGCGGTAAGGGAACAAAAACAGTTTCATCCCACGGAACTCGGCTGTGTCGTCGTTGATCTGTTAAAAAAATATTTTCCGGAAATTATTGACGAAGAGTTTACTGCTCAAATGGAAGAAAAACTTGATTCCATTGAGGAGGGAAATGTGGAATGGAAAAAAATCCTCCTCGACTTTTATCAACCGTTTTTGCAGGAATTAGAGTCTGCAGATAAGGAGATTGGCCGTATCGCCGTTGTAGATGAAGAGACAGAAGAAAAATGCGAAAAATGCGGGCGCAATATGGTCATTAAATTTGGACGTTATGGTAAATTCCTGGCCTGCCCCGGATTTCCCGAGTGCCAGAACACCAAGCCTCTCTTGGAAGAAACAGGAATAACCTGTCCCCAGTGCCAGCAGGGGAAAGTTGTGCTGAGGCGCAGTAAAAAAGGGAAAAAGTTTTACGGCTGCAGTAGTTACCCGGAATGCCAGTATGTTTCCTGGGATGAACCTACCGCAGAAAAGTGTCCCCGCTGCACCAGTTATATGGTCAAGAAACAGGGTAAAAAAACGGGGGAAAGACTGGTCTGTTCTAATGAGAATTGCAAATATGTCCAAACTATGGATAAGTAATAGCAATGGTGTAGATTAAGGAGGGCTCTTTTTGGATGCGGTAACCGTCATCGGGGCAGGACTTGCCGGAAGTGAAGCGGCCTGGCAAATTGCCCAAAGAGGAATTAAAGTCAAGTTATATGAGATGCGCCCGGATAAAATGACACCGGCTCACCATACTCCCTATTTCGCCGAATTGGTCTGCAGCAATTCACTGCGGGCCAACAATCTGGAAAATGCCGTAGGCCTTTTAAAAGAGGAAATGCGAGAGCTTCGTTCTCTGATTATGCTGTGTGCCGATGAAAATGCCGTGGCCGCGGGGGGAGCTTTGGCTGTTGACCGTACAGGATTTGCCCGGGCGGTAACGAAGAGGCTCGCGGAACATCCCCGTGTAGAAATCATCAGGGAAGAAGTGAAAATGCTGCCCCGGGATGGAGTCACTGTGCTAGCTTCGGGTCCTCTTACCAGCGAGTCATTGACCGATGATCTGCGAAAGATCACCGGAACTGACTATCTTTATTTTTATGATGCTGCCGCCCCTATTGTAGATGGGGAAACTATCAACTATGACAAGGTTTTTTGGGGCTCCCGCTACAATAAGGGAACTGCCGATTATCTCAATTGTCCCATGAATCAGGAAGAGTATGAGCGATTCTACCAGGCCTTGATCTCGGCAGAAGTGCATAAATTACATGAATTTGAAAAAGAAATTTATTTCGAGGGTTGTATGCCGGTGGAAGTTATGGCTAGCCGGGGACCCCAAACCCTTTTGTTTGGCCCCCTCAAACCTGTGGGGTTGGCAGACCCAAGGACCAATACGCGTCCTTATGCCGTCGTCCAGCTCAGGAAAGACAATGCCGCGGGAACCCTTTTCAACCTGGTGGGTTTTCAAACCCATTTAAAATGGGGAGAACAGCAGAGAGTTTTCCGGATGATACCGGGCCTGGAAGAGGCAGAATTTGTACGTTACGGCGTCATGCACCGCAATACCTATATCAACGCGCCACAAATACTGGAAATCACAACTCAATTGAAAATAAGACCTGATATTTTGATTGCCGGGCAGATATCGGGGGTGGAGGGCTACGTGGAATCTGCAGCATCCGGATTAATCAGCGGTATTAATGCAGCACGTCTGGCCCGTCAGCAAGAACCACTGATCCCGCCGCGTAATTCGGCCATTGGTTCTTTGTTGTATTACATTACACATGCTTCAACAGAGGGCTTTCAACCTATGAATATAACCTTTGGTCTCATCCCGCCCTGGCCGGAAAAAATCAAAGACAAGAAAGCAAAAAATCTCCGGATTGCCAATCGGGCTCTGGAAGAAATAAGAAAATGGAAAAACGAGGTTATTTAAGGGAGAGAAAAAGATGCTTTTACTACCTCTCGTAGATACCTTTTTGCAGTATCTGCAGGCGGAAAAAAATATGTCCTCTAAAACCGTCAAAGCCTATAACAGTGACTGGCAGGATTTTCTAAGCTTTTTAGAGGAGGAAATAAAACTAAGTTCTCACACCGTACATGTGGAAGATGTTGATCACGGAGTGGTAAGAAAATACCTGGCCTTTTTAAATTATAAGGGGTTAACCAAGACGACTATGGCCAGGAGACTTGCCTCACTAAAAAGTTTCTTCCGTTACCTGTTGCGGAAGGAAATTATTTTGCAAAACCCCCTGGTTCATGTGGCTACGCCTAAAATACCCAAAAAGTTACCAAAATATTTAGAACAAAAGGAAATGACCAGAGTTTTGGAACAGCCTTCCGCGGCTACGGAAACAGGCATACGTGACAAAGCTATCCTTGAACTGTTGTATGGTGCCGGTATACGAGTCAGTGAACTGGTGATGCTGGATACGGAGCACCTGGATTTAAGATACGGGTTTGTCCGTGTTTTCGGCAAAGGAAGCAAAGAAAGGCTTGTGCCAATAGGCAAACCGGCCGTAGAGGCCCTGGAGCAATATCTCAAGGTGGCCCGCCCTCTCTGGGCCAACCCGGATAATCCCGCCTTATTTGTCAACCAAAAAGGCGGGCGTTTGAGTGACAGGTCAGTCCGGACATTTGTCCAAAAATATTGTCAGGCAGCCCATACCAGGGAATATATTTCTCCCCACGGTTTCCGGCATAGTTTTGCTACCCATTTACTGGATAACGGGGCAGATTTGCGGGTTGTCCAGGAATTATTGGGTCATAGTAAAATTTCCTCAACGCAAGTGTATACCCACGTTTCTCGCAGTAAATTACGAAAAGTATATCATCTGGCCCATCCCAGGGCTTAGAGGAGGGAAAAGCGTGTTTCACGGTACTACTATAGTTGCGGTCAGGAAAGACGACCAAACGGCTGTAGCCGGCGACGGTCAGGTAACCCTGGGACAAAATACTATTATGAAACATACGGCCAAAAAGGTAAGACGCCTTTACCAGGGGAAGGTTGTGGCCGGTTTCGCCGGTTCGGTAGCCGATGCTTTTATGCTTTTTGAAAAATTTGAGAAAAAGCTGGAGGAATACCGGGGAAACCTTTCACGGGCCTCAGTGGAATTGGCTAAAGAATGGCGTATGGACAGATACATGCGTCATTTGGAAGCCATGTTGATTGTGGCTGACAGTACCAACTTATTAATCATCTCCGGCACAGGGGAAGTCATAGAGCCTGATGACGGCATTGCTGCCATAGGTTCGGGAGGAGCCTATGCCCTGGCTGCGGCTAAGGCTTTAACCAGACACACCAGTCTAACGGCGGCAGAAATAGTCAGGACGGCTATGGAAATAGCCGCTTCCATTTGCGTTTATACAAATGAAAATATTATTATTGAAGAAGTATAAAGAGGGGATTAAAAATGTTAGAAACTTTAACGCCACGAGAGGTAGTCAAAGAGATTGACAAATACATCGTGGGACAAGAGAAAGCCAAAAAGAGCGTGGCTATTGCCTTAAGAAACAGGTACAGGCGGAGCCAGCTACCTCCTGAATTAAGAGAGGAAGTAATGCCCAAAAATATTTTGATGATTGGCCCCACTGGTGTAGGGAAAACCGAAATCGCCAGAAGACTGGCTAAATTAGTCAATGCTCCTTTTATCAAAGTGGAAGCTACCAAATTCACGGAAGTGGGGTACGTGGGTCGTGATGTAGAATCCATGATCCGTGATTTATTAGAAGTTTCTATTAGAATGGTCAAACAAGAGAAAGTCCGTCAAGTTGAAAAAAAAGCTTCCGAGATTGCCGATGACTTGCTGGTGGAAATTATGGTGCCATTACCTCCCGCTGATCAGGCCATGAAGAATCCTTTTGAGGTCCTATTTGGTAACAATCCAGCTCCTGCAGAACAAAAAAAACCCCAGGAGGAAAATATTTTACGGGAAAGGAAAATAATAAAAGAAAGACTACTAAAAGGCGAATTGGATCAGGAGTATGTGGAAATAGAAGTTGAAGACGCCATGGCTCCGCCCCTGGATATGTTTGTAGGGGGAAATATGGAGGAAGTGGGACTGAATTTTCAGGACCTCTTTGGCAGCATGTTCCCCAAAAAGAAGAAAAAGAGGAAAGTCACGGTAAAAGAGGCCAGGAAAATCTTAACACAGGCTGAAGCACAAAAGCTTATCGATATAGAGCAGGTAACAGCAGAAGCTATCAATAATGCCGAACAAAATGGTATTATTTTTCTGGATGAAATCGATAAAATAGCAAGCCGGGAGTCGTACGGACCAGATGTATCACGAGGGGGTGTCCAGAGAGATATTCTGCCTATTGTTGAAGGTTCCACTGTGATGACAAAGTACGGACCGGTAAAAACAGACTATATCTTGTTTATTGCCGCAGGCGCTTTCCATGTCACCAAACCATCGGATCTTATCCCCGAACTCCAGGGACGTTTCCCCATTCGGGTAGAATTAGACAGCCTTAGTTGTAAAGATTTTAAGCTTATTTTGACCCAGCCGCGCAACTCTCTGATCAAACAATACACTGAATTATTAAAAATTGAGGGCATTTCGCTTGAATTTACTGAAAATGCTATTGATGAAATAGCAGATATTGCGTATACTGTAAACGACCAAACTGAAAATATTGGTGCACGACGGCTTCATACCATTATGGAGAAGTTACTTGAGGACATTTTGTTTAATGCCCCCGATCTGGAAGACAAGCATATCTTAATTGATAGCGACTATGTCCGGGAAAAACTGCAGTCCATTGTCAAGAACGAAGACCTAAGCCGTTACATTTTGTAATTAAAAACAGGAGGAAGATAAATGAAAAGTTTATTGGAAAAAACCCGTACTATTAACAAACTGCTGCAAAAAACAGCCGGCAATCCCGTGGAATTTACAGAGATGGCGAAAGTATTAAGTGATTTAATAGATGCCAACATCTATATTGTGGGCAGACGCGGTAAAATTTTAGGTTATGCTTTTATGGATGGTTTCCAGTGCAAAACCATCGAAGATATTGTCGTCAATACGGAAAGGTTCCCGGAAAGCTATAACGAAGATCTTCTGAGGATTACCCAAACCCAGGCCAATCTGAAAAAAGAGAAAGCGGAATGTGTTTTTGGTGTGGCCAGTGAAGGAGGGTGTCTCTTTGAAGGTAAGATTACCACAGTTGTTCCCATCATGGGCGGCGGTGAAAGACAAGGAACCCTGCTTTTGGCTAAGTTTGACCAGGACTTTAACCACGAAGATTTAATTCTGGCGGAATACGGGGCTACTGTGATAGGTATGGAGATTCTCCGGGCCAAAGCTGAAAGGATTGAAGAAGATGCCCGGCGGAAAGCTGCGGTACAGATTGCCATTGGAACTCTCTCCTATTCGGAATTAGAAGCTATTGAGCATATCTTTGCGGAGTTAAAAGGTAAAGAAGGGCTGTTGGTTGCCAGCAAGATTGCCGATAGAGTAGGCATAACCCGTTCCGTCATCGTTAACGCCCTCAGAAAGTTTGAAAGTGCCGGCGTGATTGAATCAAAGTCTTTAGGGATGAAGGGTACTTACATCCGTATCTTAAACGAAAACCTATTAGATGAGCTGGCTAAATTACGCTAAATATCAAAAGACTGTAGAACAAAAATCTACAGTCTTTTTTTGCGTTTTTCTTAACTAACAGTCTAGCAAAATCATACATTTATCAATTAGAATAAAAAGGAATTTTGCATTATAAGGCGAATTTAGTATCAGATGTCAAATCTTTTATCTTTAAGTAAAACTTTGTATAATAAGGTGGTTTTATGTTAAAAACAAACACCATGAATCTCCTGGAAAAAGCTTTGACCGGCAGTTCATTGCGTCACAGCGCTATCGGCAATAATATTGCCAATGCCAACACACCGGGCTATAAAAAAATTGAAGTAAGTTTCCAGCACGTTTTAGAAAATACATTAGAACCCCGGCAGACTCTCAAAACCACAAGCAAAAAACATTTGCCCATGGCTAACGAGGAGTTGCAACCCTTTATACAGGAAAACAGGGAAACAACTTTACGGAATGATGGCAACAACGTGGACATCGACATGGAACTTTCTGCTCTGGCTGAGAATAACCTGTACTTTAACAGCCTGACCCACTTGCTGTCTTCACAGCTGGCACTCTTAAGACAGTCTATTTCGGAAGGGAGACGCTAAGCATGAATCTCTTTAATTCCCTGAAAATAAGCGCATCAGGGCTAAGTGCTGAAAGGCTGCGGATGGATGTGATATCTGCCAACATTGCCAATGCCAATACAACCCGTTCCCCCCAGGGGGGGCCTTACCGGAGGCAGGTGGCCTTACTGTCACCGGGTATGTACAACACCAATAATTTCAAAAAGACTTTGCAGAATGCCATGCAAAATAATTTCCCCTATTCCGGTGTCCGGGTAGAGAAAATTGTCACCGACCCTACGCCCAATAAAAGAGTGTATGATCCCAAACACCCCGATGCCTCTGCCGACGGCTACGTGGAGTATCCCAACGTCGATGTCATGAAGGAAATTGTGGAGTTGATCACTGCCTCCCGGGCCTACGAAGCCAACGTCACCACCTTAAATGCCACGAAGAACATGGCTTTGAAAACACTGGAAATCGGAAGAGGTTAGGAGGTAATATATGGAGATTAATAAGATTACTTCAACACTGACTACCCCTCTCCTGGATAAAGAAACTCCCAAAAATTCCCCTTCGGAACAAAATTTTGGAGCTCTTTTGGCCGAGTATCTCGGCAAAGTAAATCAGGCCAATCTCCAGGCAGAAAAACTCAGCCAAGATTTAGCCTTGGGCAAGAACGTAGAATTACATCAAGTCATGCTGGCAACGGAACAAGCAAGTCTCGCTTTACAGTTAACAGTACAGATACGTAATAAAGTCATCGAAGCATATCAGGAAGTAATGAGAATGCAGGTGTAATCTTGAGGTGATAAAATGGGTTTTTGGGCGCAGCTTACGGAACAAGTAAAAAACTTGTGGCGCAAATTTAGTTTATGGCAAAAAATCATGCTCAGCGGTGTGGGTGGCATTGCTCTAATTGTCATCATTGTCATGAGCTATTATGCTCAGCAGCCGAAAATGGAGCCGCTGTTTACCAATCTGGATCCTAGAGATGCCAGTGCCATTACAGCAAAGCTGAAAGAACAGAAAGTGAATTATAAATTAGCGGATGACGGGAAAACCATTCTGGTTCCGAAGGAGGATAAATATCAACTGCGCCTGGATGTGGCAGGAAAGGTTAACTTAGGCGGGGTAGTGGGATTTGAGTCCTTTAACGAGACCCGTTTTGGGGAAACGGAAAACGATAAACGAGTAAAGTTTTTAGTGGCTTTACAGGGCGAACTCACCAGGACCATTGAGGAATTAGACGAAGTAGACTCTGCCAAAGTACATATCGCTCTTCCCCAGCCAAGCCTTTTTATTAAAGACCAGAAAGAAGCCACCGCTTCCGTTCTCTTGCGCCTGAAACCCTATGCGCAGCTAAAACCTGAACAGGTTAAATCTATTTTGGCTTTTGTCAGTCATAGTGTGGAAGGCTTAAAACCGCAAAATGTTACGGTGATGGATGTAAACGGCAACCTGCTTTCAGAAGGGCTTGCCGACGGACCGGGTGCCAATCTCTCCCGTATTTCGGCCAATCAACTGGCTATAAAACAACAATATGAACAGGATTTAGCCCGTTCTATCCAGAGTATGCTGGAAAGAATGCGGGGACCGGGCAAGGCCGTAGTAAGGGTTAATGTCACCATGGATTTCGACCAGGTGGAGAAACGTTCTGAAACTTACGGCGATGCCGTATTAGTGAGCGAGCATGCCAAAGAGGAGTCATCTAAGGGAAGAACCAATGGCACAGGCGGCAACCCTGCCGATGCCAATATGGGCGGGCCCAGTTACGGAAATATGGGTTCATCCGGTGACTCGGAATACCAGTCCAGTGAAAGAACCCGTAATTATGAAGTCAGCAAAACCGTAGAAACAAAAGTGGCAGCCACGGGAAAAATTACGAAGGTTTCCGTTTCCGTATTGCTGGACGGAGAAATTCCCCAGCAGGAACAGGAGCAAATTTCCAATGCTGTGAAAATGGCGGCAGGTGTTGACTTAAGCAGGGGAGACCAGGTTTCGGTGGTGGCTCTGCCTTTTAACAACGAACTGTCGAAAAAACTGGAAGAGGAAATGGCCCTGGCCGAAAAAGCTAAGCAAAGAAATGAATATATCAAAATAGCTTTAGCTTCTTTAGGAGCCCTGTTAACCCTGGGACTTATCTATTTTATCGGCCGCAATCTGGCCAGGCAAAAAAAACAGGTTCCTGTCAGCGGATTTCAGCAAGTTGCCGCTATGGGTGATCTTGAAGTAGATTTATCCTTATCGCCGGAGGCCTTGGAAAAGAAGGCGCTGCGTACGCAAATAGAGAAACTTGCCCAAACGAATTCAGAAGATGTAGCACAAGTACTAAAAACATGGTTAGTGGAAGAGTAGGGGGAAAGGAGATGGCTAACAAGCAACAGCGTTTAACAGGGCGACAGAAAGCAGCCATCCTTCTCATTAGTTTGGGACCAGAGAAGTCGGCCCGTGTTATGAAACATCTAACGGAAGAAGAAATAGAACAGTTAACCCTGGAAATAGCCAATGTGAGAAAAATTCAAGGAGAGCAGTTAGATGCCGTTCTAGAGGAATTTAACCAGATCTTTATGGCTTCCCAGTATATTGCCCAAGGCGGTATAGATTATGCCAAACAGATTCTGGAGCGGGCCCTGGGTACGGAAAAAGCCTTTAGTATTATCAACAGGCTTTCCTCCAACCTGCAGTTGCGACCTTTCGACTTTGTGCGCAAGACTGACCCCAGTCAGCTCTTGAACTTTATCCAAAACGAACATCCTCAGACTATCGCTTTAATCATGTCGTATTTGGACCCGCAGCAGGCCGCTGTCATTCTTTCGGCTCTGCCCACTGACCGCCAGTCCGATGTGGCCCGGAGGATTGCCATTATGGACAGGACTTCTCCGGAAATCATCAGGGAAGTGGAAGGTGTCTTGGAAAAGAAATTAGCCACTCTGGGCACCCAGGACTATACCATCGCCGGCGGCATCAATGCCATCGTACAGATTTTAAACAATGTGGACAGGGCTACGGAAAAAACTATTCTGGAAACCCTGGAGGTACAGGACCCTGATTTATCCGAAGAGATTAAGAAACTGATGTTTGTCTTTGAAGACATTACGAAAATGGATGACAGAAGCATTCAAATGGTACTGCGGGAAGTTGACAGTAAAGACCTGGCTCTGGCCCTCAAAGGTTCCAGTGAAGAAGTTGCCAGTAAAGTTAAAAAGAATATGTCCAAACGGGCGGCGGAGATGCTGGACGAGGATATTGCCTTCCTGGGTCCGGTGCGCCTAAGAGACGTGGAAGAAGCGCAGCAGCGTATTGTTAATGTTATACGAAGACTGGAAGAAGCCGGCGAAATCATCATATCCCGTGGTGGAGGAGATGAGCTGATTGTCTAAGATCATAAAGGCAAATTTCGTAAAAAATGAATTGCGCACCAGGTTACCTGTTGCCAATAATGAGGACATTCCTTTAACCCGTGATACCGCCCAGGCTATTTATCTGGAAACAAAAGTGATGATTGAAGAACTAATTGCCGAAGCTCAGCAGAAAGCTGATGAAATTACGCTGAAATCCAGGAGTCAGGCTCAAATGATCCTGGAAACAGCCCATCAGGAAAGCCAGGACATTAAAAACAGGGCTTATGAGGAAGGCTACCGCCTGGGATATGAAAAAGGTTTGGCAGAGGCCCGGCATGAGATAAAAGAACTGCACGGGCATGCCCAGGAATTAATCGGTGCCTTACAACAAGAAAAACTGAATATGCTAAAAGCATATGAATCTGAGCTGTTAGATTTAGTTATGCTGATAACAGAAAAAATCTTAGGTGTAATCGTTGAGGTCAAACCGGAAATTATTAACGGTGTGATCTCCCGTACTTTAAGCCAAACTGCGGAAAACGGGAAGATTATGGTCAAAGTGAATCCTTTCCATATACCCTATTTAAATATCTCCCGTGAGCATGATAATGTTGTGATCCAGGAAGATGTATCGGTTAAACCCGGGGGATGCGTCATCATTTCCGAAAATGGCATTATCGATGCCCAATTGGAAGGTCAGATCGCTCTCTTAAAACAGGCTTTACGGGATGTGGCCGGTACATGCTAGAATTCGCCAGATTAAAACAAGCCGTCAAAGAAACTAAGACCATACAGTTTAAAGGCCATGTCAGCGAAATCATCGGTTTGATCATCCATGCTGCCGGCCCCAGGGCCAGCATCGGTGAGTTGGTATATATTGATAACGACCTGGAACTTATCCCAGCGGAAGTGGTGGGTTTTCGCGAAAAGAAAACACTGCTGCTGCCTCTGGGGAATTTAAAAGGTATCTCGCCGGGCAATAAGATTATTGCAACCGGTGGTTCTTTAAAGGTAAAGGTTGGCCCTCATATAGTGGGACGCGTTCTTAATGGTTTGGGAGAACCCCTTGATGACAAAGGAAAAATTTCCTGGGATCTTGAGTATCCCCTGGATGCGGCACCGCCCCACCCTTTAAAACGAAAAAGAATCGTTGAGCCACTGCCTCTGGGAGTGAGAGCCATCGACGGCCTGTTGACCTGTGGCGACGGGCAGCGCTTGGGAATCTTTGCCGGAAGCGGTGTGGGCAAAAGTACTCTCTTAGGCATGGTGGCCAGGAACAGCGACGCCGATGTCAATGTCATTGCCCTGATTGGGGAAAGAGGCAGAGAAGTTCGCGAATTTATGGAAAATGACCTGGGCGAAAAAGGCCTGGAACGTTCCGTAGTTATCGTGGCCTCTTCCGATCAACCCGCCCTGGTCAGAATAAAGGGAGCCTTTGTGGCCACAGCCATTGCTGAATATTTTAGGGATCTGGGGGCCAGAGTCATTTTGATGATGGATTCCGTAACCCGTTTTGCCATGGCCCAGCGTGAAGTTGGATTGGCCATCGGGGAGCCCCCCGCTACCAAAGGATATACTCCCTCCGTATTTGCCTTATTGCCAAGACTGTTGGAAAGAACCGGTACATCGGAGAACGGAAGCATCACAGGTTTGTACACAGTCCTGGTGGACAGCGACGATATGAACGAGCCCATTGCCGACGCTGTACGGGGGATACTGGACGGGCATATCGTGCTCTCCAGGCAGCTGGCCGCTTTAGGCCATTACCCGGCTATAGATGTGTTAAACAGCATCAGCAGGGTAATGTATAATATTGTAGAACAGGAGCATTTTGATGCCGCCGGCAGGTTTAAGGAACTCCTGGCTGTTTACAGTGAAGCCAAAGATTTAATTGATGTGGGAGCATACCAGCAAGGGACGAACAAGAAAATAGATTTAGCCATAAGTCTGATCGATGCACTCAATGATTTTTTAAGACAAGGGATCGACGAAAGAAGCGGTTATGAGGATACTTTGCAGCAGTTAATGGCTATCCGGGATAGAATAAACATTTTCTAAAAGGAGGAGACTATGTTCAAGTTTCGCTTAGCCAGTATTCGAAGGCTCTATGAATACAAAGAGAAGAGATGCCAGGAAGAAGTGGGACAATGTATAGCCAGGCTGAGGCTGGCCGAACAAAAGCAGGGCGAACTTGAACAAACGGTGAAAGAAATCCAAAAGGAGCTGGCGCGTGTCCAGGAAGGAAATGTGTCGTTGACGGCGGTAATGGTTAACAGTTATTACCTTGAACATTTGCAGGAACTTTTAGCAATGCAAAAAAACCTCGTAGCTCAAAGATCTACTGAACTTAGAGAAGCTCAAGGAAGGTTAAGAGAAGCTGTGAAGAACCGGAAGATTATGAACAAAATTCAGGAAAAACAATACCGGCGTTTCTTGCTGGAAGAAAACAGAAGAGAACAGATTTTTATCGATGAACTGGCATTAGCCGCTAGGAGAAGATAATTCTCATGCAAGGACAACAGAGTATTTCGTTAAAATTAATAATTTTGTGTCTCATTGCCATTGTATTGGGCGGGTTATGGGCCGCTGACAAAGCCGGGTTAATTGATTTACGCATTGCCCTGCAAAAAATACCGGTCCTTAGTAAATATGCAAAAGAGCCTGCCCCTGTTCCCAAAATCCCTGTTATTTCACCCATTGAGCAGGAAAATCAAAAACTGAGAAGTGACCTTAAGGATTTTGAAACTAAGCTTACTGCTTTTGAGAATGAAAAAACAAAATTGTTAGAGCAGATTTATCAGCTGCAGCAGGAACTGACTGAACTCCGGGCTTATAAAGAGAAAAACGAAAATAAAGCGATTCACGCCAAACAACTGGCTCTTTATTACAGTGAAATGAAACCGGAAGCTATTGTCAAGGTCATGGAAAATTTAGATGATGATACTGTGATTACCATACTTCCTTTGCTGAATAAGGAACAAACGGGAAAAATACTGGCATTAATGGAACCCCAGCGGGCAGCACGAATCACGCAGCTGTTATTGGGGAACCAGTAATGAGTGATAACAAACTCTGGAAAGGAGGTGAGAATGTGTTAAACGTAAATAATGTTTTATTGGGGCAGCTGGGACAAACTGTTAAAATCCAGGAAAATGTGCAGGTGGAAACTGGCGGGGACTTTCTTGGTATGCTGTTTTCTATCCTTTCCAATGGGAATATGACAGCCAATCAGGATGAACGAAAAGAGAGACTGCAGGAAGTAAATGCTCAACCGGATGGAGCCACCTTTATTCAGCCGGCTTTGCTGTTTCACAACCCATATCTTGTTGAGGACGTCCAGATGCCGGGAATGAATAAAGGTATGGACTTGCTGCAGGGAGAAACGGCAGCTTTTAAAGGTACTGAGTTCCACCCTGCGGCTCTAGGTATTTTCCCGGAGTATCCTAAGGCGCTTCCGGTTTTAACCGCTGAAACCATACCGCCCAGGCAATTCCCGGTTACAATGAAGGAAAATCCCATACCTACCCAGAATCCGGTCCCTCATCTGTCCAGCCTGGACAATAGCCTGCTAAACCCTCAGTTAGTTCAGCAGCTAGGTATAAACAGGATGGAAGTGAAGAAGGAAAATGAGAAGGGCGAGGCTCTGGTTTTTACCGCTGGACAGGTTGAAAAGAGGGAAGTGATACTTGTTACCCGGCAGGCAGCTGTGAACACCGCGAAAGTCTCACCGGAACTTCTTAAACCTTTAGTTCCACCCCTTGGACAAACGGAAAAATTACAGGAAGCCACTAACCAGCCGGAACTAAAAGGCGACAATAATCTGGTATGGAAAGACACAACACTAACGGCTCTACCGGTCGATGGTGCCCCTCCGTCTGAAGAAATACCCCAGCATCCTGTGAAAGTACCTGTCCAGGAATTTCCCAAAGAATTCCCCAAGGTAGTGTTTTCCCGCCTTGTTTCTGGAGGAAAAAACGCCGCCAGCGAAGTGGTTATTCACCTGGAACCACAGGATTTAGGCAAGATGGTGGTAAAATTGCTTAGCGAAGAGGGGGTCGTCTCCGTAAGAATTATTGCGGAACACCCAATGACCCGGGACATCCTGGAAAACGGTTTGCAAGCCTTACGTCAGTCTTTCTCCGAACAAGGGCTTAAGCCTGGCAGGATGGAGATAGAACTGGGCGGCCAGTCCTTAAGCCAGCAGCAGTTTTACCAACAACACCAACAACAGCAACCATCCTGGAACAGAGGAAACTATTCCGCGCAGAACTGGTCACGGGCCGACAGCGGCTACTTTTCCGAAAGTGAACAACCAGGGGAACCAAGGATGCAAATGATGAGTCGCGGATCAGTAGATTATACGGTGTGAAGGAGTGAGGATATGACGGTAACCGCCGCAACAAGTGTGCAAAACACAAATTCCCAAACTGCTCTCAAGGATAAAACCTTGGGTAAAGATGATTTCTTAAAGCTGCTCGTCACCGAGCTGCGTTACCAGGACCCCATGAAACCCATGGAAGATAGGGAGTTTATTACCCAGATGGCCCAGTTTTCTTCGCTGGAGCAGATGCAGAACATCAATAAATCCCTGGAAACAGGCCTCATGGCCCTGGCAGAAGCGCAAAACGGTTTGGAAACAAAATTAACAGGGATAATGCAACAATTAGGTTATCTCATGGCCGGAAATGAACTGAAGCAAGGGCTGAACCTCCTGGGACACGAGGTTACTTTTAAGAAAGGTACGGAAGAGCTGTCAGGCATAGTAACAGCATTGAAACAGAAAGACGGGCAGTACGTGGCTGTGGTAGACGGAGAAGAGGTGACACTGGATAAAATTACATTAATCAAGTAGGTGAGATCATGGTAGACAAGCCCTTTATCATACCCCAACCCATACAACCTGTAGGCAAACCAGCGGTCCCCAGACAAACACCTGCGGGTGTAAAAACACCCTTTAACCAGGTGCTGCAAGAAGAACTGCAGAAAGGGGAAGAACTGAAATTTTCCCGCCATGCCCAGGAGAGACTGGATTTGCGGAAAATCAAACTCACTCCCCAGCATCTGGAAAGGCTTAACGTGGCGGTGCAAAAAGCCCAGGCCAAAGGCGCCAGGGAATCCCTGGTTTTAATTGACGACCTGGCTTTTGTGGTCAGCATTAAAAACAAGACGGTGATCACGGCTGTAGATGGTGAAAGTCGCAAAGAAAACGTCTTTACCAACATTGACAGTGCCGTCATCATCTAAAACAGAAGGGCTGGACCTCTCAGAGGAAGCCCGAAACCGATGATTGACAGAAATCGGTTCTTTTGAGTTTCTAATTTAAAGGAGGTCATTTATTTATGATGCGTTCACTTTTTGCCGGCGTTTCCGGCTTGAAAAACCACCAGACCCGTATGGACGTTATTGGCAACAATATTGCCAACGTCAACACCGTCGGCTTCAAAAAGAGCCGGGTTACCTTTCAGGATATGCTGAGCCAGACCCTGCGGGGGGCTTCTACCCCTCAGGGAAATAGAGCAGGTACTAACCCCATGCAGGTGGGCTTAGGTATGTCTCTAGCTTCCATTGATGTGATTCATACTCCCGGCAGTCCTCAGTCCACAGGCAAGAATACGGATCTCTCCATTGAGGGTGAAGGCTTCTTTATGCTAACCAGTAATGGAAATGATGCATTTTATACACGAGCCGGTAATTTTGATTTCGACTCAAACAAAAATTTCTATAGTACCTCAAACGGTATGCTTGTCAAAGGCTGGATGGCCGACCCGGTAACAGGGGTGATAGATACCGATGCTGATGCTAGAGGAATTAACCTTGCTGCCCTTGCGTTTTCTGAACCAAACGCCACAACGCGTGCCGAGTTCGCCAAAAACTTGGATACCAGGGCTACAATAGGCGATACTTTTACCGTTCCCATAACTGTTTATGACTCAAAGGGAGATATACATGTTCTGAAAGTAATATATGAAAAGACTGCAGATAATGAATGGACTGTTGATGCGGAAATTGACTCCCTTGGGCTTCATGACAACGTATGTACATTAAACTTTAATACGGACGGGACATACCTGAATACAGTTCCCGCTACAGTTTCCATAACAGATCCAATAACTGGTGCTGATAACCTTTCAATTACGTTGGATTTCAGTAAAATGACTCAGTTTGCCGGTGAATATACAGTCAGTCCCTTTAGTCAGGACGGTTATGGACCAGGAGACCTCCAAGGGATTAGCGTAGATACAACGGGTACAATCACAGGTACCTACTCCAATGGACAAAATAGAGAATTGGCACGAGTGGCTATTGCAACTTTTGCTAACCCGGCTGGTTTGATGAAAGCCGGGAATAACCTCTTCCAGGAGTCAAACAACTCTGGACTTGCTCAGATAGGTATTCCTGGTACGTCAGACAGGGGCATCATCAAGCCCGAGACCCTGGAAATGTCCAACGTGGATTTATCCCAGGAATTTGTGGATATGATCATTACCCAGCGGGGTTTCCAGGCCAATTCCCGGGTAATTACAACTTCTGACCAGATTCTAGAAGAACTGGTGAACCTGCGTAGATAAGAATAAATAAGAAAGCCCCCACCCTTACTACGGGGTGGTGGGCTTTTCAGAAAGAGGGCTAAGATGATTACATTAACCAGACTTAACGGCGATATCATCACGGTTAATGCCGAGCTGATTGAAACAGTGGAAGCCACTCCTGATTCCATAATTACGCTGACTACGGGTAAAAAGTTTGTGGTCAAAGAATCGGTAGAGGAAATCATTGCAAAGACTGTCACTTACAAGCAAGCTATCTACCATAGAGCAGTTTCCCTGTAGAAAGAGGGGGTTTCATGGATCTCGCAACGATTATTGGCGCAGTATCAGGAATCATCTTAATTGTAGCCTCAATTCTTGTGGAAGGTGAACTATCCTCCTTTTGGAGTTTGTCTTCGGCGATGATTGTGTTGGGTGGCACCATGGCCGCTACCCTCATCAATTATCCCCTTTCCCAAATTGTCAGTGTGATGAGTATAGTGAAAGTTGCTTTTAAGGGAGAGACCCAGAAACCTGCAGAGGTGATCGTCACCCTGGTAAAACTGGCGGAAAAAGCCAGAAGAGAGGGGCTTCTAGCCCTGGAGGCGGAAGCGGAAGAGTCTAAAGACGAATTCTTGAAGAAAGGTATCCAGTTGATTGTAGACGGTACTGATCCTGAGCTTGTCCGTAATATCCTGGAGACGGAGATAAGTTTTGTGGAAGAGCGTCATAAAACGGGAGCAGGCATCTTTGAAGCCATGGGTGCCAGCGCACCGGCCTTCGGTATGCTGGGAACCCTGATTGGCCTTATTCTCATGCTGCGTGACCTCAACGACCCCAGTAAATTAGGCCCCGG